>NZ_LZIZ01000222.1:0-58556 GCF_001666915.1 Mycobacterium sp. E3339
CGGGCTACTCCCGCACCACTATCCGTGAGATCGCCCGCACCGCGAACGTCACCAGCGCCAGCCTCTACAACTACTTTGCGAACAAGTCCGAGCTGCTGGACGCCGCCGTCGAGGAGATCGAGGGAATCGCGCTGCCGCGGCTGCAGGCCGCGGCCGAACGGGCCGACGGCGTGGTCGAACGCCTCGCGGCGGTGTTGGACGAGACGAACCGGTTGATGCGCGAGCATCCCCACCTTGCCGCATTCGACCGCGCGGTCCGCGCCGAAAGCAACGAACACCCGGCGCGCGGTCGCCCGCAGTACCCGGGGCTGAAAGCGTTGCGCGACATGATCGTCGAGATCCTTCGTGACGCAAGGGTGCGGGGCACGCTGCCGTCCGGTACCGACCCGGGCGCCGCGGCCGACGCGATCCATGCGCTGGCGTGCGGGCTCACCGAACGCGCGGCCAGCCTGGACGCCGACGCCTATGAGGCCACGCTGGTTGCGGCGAAGGAGTTGATCAGTGGGACGCTATTCGCGCGCCCAGCGAATCGCCCCAGCTCCACAACGCGACGCCGATCAACACCACATCCTTGAGCAGGAATTGGCCGGGCAGCGCCGACAGCACGGGTATGCCGCCGGCGTGGCTCGCGACCACCCCGGGCGTGGTGAACAGGAAGCTCAGCGTGCCCAGGAACAGCACCACCGCCAGCGCGCTGCCGACCGCCGACCCGCGCGGCCACACCGGCCGCAGCGCAATGAGAACCGCCGCAACGATTTCCATGGTCCCCAGCAGGCGCGCCACCGCGGTGACGCTCAGCACGTCGTAGACCCAGCTCATCAGCGGGCTTTGCTCGATGAGCACCCGGGATTCCATTTTCACGTACTTCCCGAACCCGATCCAGGCCAACACGACGACCAGGCCGTACCGGCCGACGAGTTGTCCGGTCCGGGTCAGCGACTGCGCCGCGCGAGAGGGGCTGGGGGCGGCCACGGCAGATTCGACATCGTCCACAGGGCAGGCACGAGGGACACCCCGCTTTCGTTCAACGGCCGAACGACTACCCGGGGTAGCGATCGCGCAACTGAGCCAGCGTCGCTTCGATGCCGGCGGCGTTGCCTTTGGTCGCTCCGATCAGGTCGTAGTACCGCAACGCGTTCTTGACCGCCCCGGCGTCGTGGTAGTCGAACGTCTCGGTGACGCGGGTGCGGGTCGGCGAGAGCGCCTCGAATTCCCACCGCCACCGGTGGCCCAGCGGGTGGCGCCATTCGACCAGTTCGTTCGGTTTGAGGGCGGTCACCGTGCTGGTGATGCGATACGGCAGGCCGTACATCTTCATATTGGTCGAAAACTTCGACCCCACAGCCATTTCCGCGGGCACTTTGATGTTGTCCCGGACGGTGCCCGACCCGTCCAGCTCGCTGTGCCGGCGGGGGTCTACGGCCATCGCGTACAGCTCGGCGGCCGGCGCGGCCACTTCGACCGACCGGCTTACCCGTCGTGGACCCGCGTCGACAACGTTGACGGTCATGTTCTTTCCTTTCGGCTGTCCGGCGGCGTCGACTCGACGCTACGCTCGCCGAGTCGAATTCAGAACACCCGAATTGCCCCACCTTGCCGGGGCCGCGGCGGGCGCGACGGGAGCCCACGCCGAAAGGAGCCAAACAACTTATGACTCAATCGATTTCGGGCAAGGTGGCGCTGATCACCGGCGCCGCACGGGGACAGGGCCGCGCCCACGCCGTACGCCTGTCCGCCGAAGGCGCCGACATCATCGCGGTGGATATCGCCGGGCCGTTGCCACCGAGCGTCCCCTACGACTCTCCGACCGCGGATGACCTGGCCGAGACGGCCCGCTTGGTGCAAGCCAACGGCAAACGGGTCATCCCCGCAGCGGTGGACATCCGGGACCTGGACGCGCTCAAAGGCGCCGTCGACCGCGCGGTCGGGGAGCTGGGCCGGCTCGACATCATCGTCGCCAATGCCGGGATCTGCAGCCCCGCGCCCTGGGACCAGATCACCGCGGAGGCGTTCCGCGACACCATCGACACCAACGTGACGGGTACCTGGAACACGGTGATGGCCGGCGCTCGACACATCATCGACGGCGGTCGCGGCGGGTCGATCATCCTCATTGGATCGGCGGCCGGCATCAACATGCAGTCGTTCATGATCCACTACACGGCGAGCAAGCACGCCGTGGTCGGGATGGCGCGCGCGTTCGCCGCCGAGCTCGGCCGGTACAACATCCGCGTCAACAGCCTCAACCCCGGAGCGGTGGCCACACCGATGGGCACCGGGCGCATGCGTGAAGCCCTGCACGCGGCCGCCGACAGCTACCCGCACCTGCGCGGGCTGCACAAGCCGCTGTTGCCCGAGGGCACGGCCCAGCCGGAGGACATCGCCGACGCGGTCGCCTGGCTGGCCTCCGACCAGTCCCGCCTGGTAACGGCCAGCCAGGTTTCGGTCGACATCGGCGTGGGCTACGTCTGAGGCGGCGGGCAAAGCGCATCGCGGATCGCCCAGACCGTTGCCGCTATCGCTCCTGATCGATATGGTCGCCGGTCATGGGCGTATTGCGGTTCCTCTGGCAACGCGTGCTTGCCTTCGACCGCCTCGGTTCGCGCATTCCTCAGCTAATCCAGATCTGGCTGCTGGAGTTCTTCGTCGTGATGCCGTTGACGTTCTTCATCGGAAAGGTCATCGACATCCACGGCGCGCTGGGCGTGCCCGGCACCGGCGAACGGCTCGATGGGACCTTCTGGGGCGCGCTCGTGGTCTCGCTCGTGTTCGGATTCTTCTTCGTCCGCTCCCTCGTCAGGCCCCGCGTGGTGCAGGGGACCTGGACGCCGACGGTTCGCGCCGACGTCGGCCCGGTGACCGTCTACGGGGGCAACACCGCCTGGCGCGTCACGTACCCATACCTGACCAGTCACCCGTCGTACGCGCTGCTCCTGTTGATCACCGCCCCGATCCCGGCGGTGATGCTGGCGGCCACCGTCAACCAGGGCGACAGCACGTTCTACTGGCGGGTCTGCGGCATCGTCGGCCTGATCATCATCGCCTGCATGGCGCTGGCGCGCGTATTGGCTTGGTACGTCTTCCGATTCGGGCGCCGTCAGCTCGACGCGCAACTGCGCGGCCTGGCGATCTCGCCGCGTCGGCTCGGATGGGAGATCGCCTGGAAACCGGTGCTGGTCCTGGTGGTCTTGATGTACGCCATCGCCTGCATCCCGTTGGGCGCACTGTGGCTGAAGGAACAACGGACCATGGCCGGCCTACCGGTCGCCACCGCCGCCGATGCGGAACATCCCGGCGAGTATCGCCGGGTGAAAGGTGCGGTGGCCGCCGGCCCCGTCTACTGGGCGCCGCGGGGGGCGGGCCGCGGCGGTAACAACTACGCCGGGGCCGGGGTGCTGGTGGCGCTGGCCACCGGGGGTGAGGCGCTGGTGCTCGCCGAGTCCATGGCGGTCCCCGACTTCAAGGGCATGATGGCGCGCGTTCACCACGGCGAGCTCACGGCCACCGGCAAGGTGATCGCCGCCGTCACGCCCGACGAGCGCAAGTACTACGGCTTCGATGAGGGCGCGTTTCCCGCGCCCGGCGCCCAGGGCCGGGTCATGCTGCTGTTGTCCCAGCCCTGAGCCGATCGGGCACAATCGTTCTGCCGCGAAGGGCACTCCTATTTGTGCCCCATGATGGAAGTAGCGCCCGAAGGCATATCCCCGACGGGTATCCCCGCGGCAATGGAAGGAGTGACATGGTCAGCGAGTACCACGTCAGCGGGATGAGTTGCGGGCACTGCGAGGCCGCCGTTCGGGCCGAGGTGGAGCACGTCCCCGGGGTCGACGACGTCGAGGTCAACGCGCGCACGGGCCGGCTGGTCATCACCAGTTCCCGTCCCGTCGACGCCGCCGCCGTACTCGCCGCGGTCGACGAGGCCGGCTACGAGGCTTCCCTGGTCGCATGAGCGCGGCGCCGGTGCACCATATCGAGCTGCAGATCGGGGGGATGACCTGCGCCGCGTGTGCCGCCCGGATCGAAAAGAAGCTGAACAGGCTCGACGGGGTGGCCGCCACCGTCAACTACGCCACCGAGAAGGCCGCCCTCACGGTTCCCCCCGGGTACGACCCGCAGGTGTTGATTGCCGCCGTCGAAAAGGCCGGTTACGCCGCCGCCTTGCCACAGCCGCGGCGAACCCGCGCGAAGGCCGACGACCCCGAGCTGGGCGCGCTGCGCGCCCGCCTGATCACCGCGGCGCTGCTCGCCGGCCCGGTGATCGCCATGGCGATGATCCCGGCGTTGCAGTTTCGCTACTGGCAGTGGGCGTCGCTGGTGCTGGCCGCCCCCGTGGTCGTGTGGGCGGGCCGGCCCTTCCACGCCGCCGCCTGGACCAACCTGCGACGCGGCGCCGCCACCATGGACACCCTCGTCTCGATCGGCACGCTGGCGGCATTCCTATGGTCGCTGTACGCGCTGTTCCTGGGCACGGCCGGCGGACCGGGGATGCGCGACGGCTTCGGCCTGACCGCCCGGCCCTCGGACGGCGCCGGCCACATCTACCTTGAGGTCGCCGCGGGGGTGACCCTGTTCGTGCTGGCCGGCCGGTACTTCGAGCGGCGCTCCAAGCACACCGCGGGCGCGGCGCTGCGCGCCTTGCTGGAGCTGGGCGCAAAGGACGTCGCCGTGCTGCGCGACGGCGCCGAGACCCGCATCCCCGCGGACCGCCTCGCCGTCGGCGACGAGTTCGTGGTGCGGCCCGGGGAGAAGGTGGCCACCGACGGGATCGTGGTCTCGGGCTCCTCGGCCGTGGACGCCTCGATGCTCACCGGCGAGTCCGTCCCCGTCGAGGTCGGCGCGGGCGACAGCGTCACTGGAGCCACCGTGAACGCCGGCGGGCGCCTGGTCGTGCGCGCCACCCGGGTCGGCGACGACACCCAGCTGGCACACATGGCGAAGCTGGTCGAGCAGGCCCAATCGGGCAAGGCCGAGGTGCAGCGGCTCGCCGACCGCATTTCCGGGGTGTTCGTTCCCGTGGTCATCGGCATCGCCCTAGCAACGCTCGGCGGATGGCTGGCGTTCGGGTCCCCGGCCGCCGCGGCCCTGACCGCGGCCGTCGCGGTGCTGATCATCGCCTGCCCGTGCGCGCTCGGGCTGGCGACCCCCACCGCCCTGCTGGTCGGCACGGGCCGCGCCGCCCAGCTCGGGGTGCTGATCAAGGGGCCCGAAGTGCTGGAGTCCGCCCACGCCGTCGACACGATCGTGCTGGACAAAACCGGCACCGTCACCACCGGCAAGATGACCCTGGTCGACGTGATCGGCGGGCCGGGCACCGACCGCGAGACCCTCCTTCGATACGCCGGGGCGCTCGAGGACGCGTCCGAACATCCCATCGCCCAAGCCATCGCCGCCGCCGCCAAAGCCGAGGTCGGCGCCCTGCCCGCTGTCGACGGGTTCGCCAGCTTCGAGGGCCACGGCGTGCGCGGCAACGTCGACGGCCACACCGTGGTCGTCGGGCGCGCCAGCCTGCTGGCCGAATGGGGCCAGTCGCCCGACCCCGCGCTCGCGGCGGCCCTCGTCCGCGCCGAGGATGAGGGCAAAACCGCCGTTTCCGTCGGCTGGGATGGCCGGGCCCGCGGATTCCTCGTCGTCGCCGACACCGTCAAACCCACCAGCGCCGAAGCGGTCGGCCAGTTCAAGCGGCTGGGCCTGACGCCGATCCTGCTGACGGGCGACAACGGGACCGTCGCGCGTCGGATCGCCGACCAGGTCGGCATCGCGCGGGTCATCTCGGACACGATGCCGGCGGACAAGGTCGCCGCCATCAAGCGGTTGCAGTCCGAGGGCAGGGTCGTCGCCATGGTCGGCGACGGCGTCAACGACGCCGCGGCCCTCGCGACCGCCGAGCTCGGGGTGGCCATGGGCACCGGCGCCGACGTCGCGATCGAAGCCGCCGGCCTCATCGTCACCCGCGGCGACCTACGCGCGGCCGTCGACGCGATCCGGCTCTCCCGCCACACGCTGACCACCATCAGGGCCAACCTGTTCTGGGCCTTCGGCTACAACGTCGCCGCGATTCCGCTCGCGGCGCTCGGCATGCTCAACCCGATGCTCGCGGGCGCGGCGATGGCCTTTTCCAGCGTTTTCGTGGTCACCAACAGCCTGCGGCTGCGCTCATTCACCAGCACCGCGGCGGCGTAGTTCGCCACGCCCGCGCGCCGCGTTGGCAGGCGGGCTGGTGAGGCTGGTGTGGGATAGTTGTTCCGACCTCGACCACGGGCCCGCCCGCAGCGATCGACTTAGCAAAGGCAACGACCGTTGGACCAATTCTTCGGACGACTGTCCTTGCTGCACGGCTGGTTCCCGCCGGCCGTGCAGGGACTGACGCTGTTGGTGCTGGTCTTCGCCATCCAATGGCGCGCGCGGCGCTGGCACAAGTGGGTGCTGCCGGCGGGGCTGATCGCCGCGGCCGCGGTGACCGCGCTGTCGTACTGGTACATCACGTCGCTCGGGGTGGCCGGGGACCCGGCGCCGACCACGCTGTGGCTCTGGATCGCGCTGAGCGGCCTGGCCGCCGCGGTGGTGTTGGTCGGCTGGCCGGGCACGCGTTGGTGGCGGCGCGGGCTGGCGGTGCTGTCCGTCCCGCTGTGCGTGCTGTGCGCGGCCCTGTCCCTGAACGGGTGGGTGGGCTACTTCCCGACGGCGCTCGCCGCGTGGAACCAACTGACCTCGGTGCCGCTCCCCGACCAGATCGACCGGCTGCGGGTCACCGAGATGCAGGTCGCCGGCACCAGGCCGAGCAAGGGCGTGGTCGTGCCGGTGGACATCGACGCCGACGCGTCCCACTTCCCGCACCGGCGGGAATTGGTGTACCTGCCGCCGGGATGGTTCAACAGCAACCCGCCGCCCCGGCTGCCGACGGTGATGATGATCAGCTCCGCGTTCAACACCCCGGCCGACTGGCTGGGCCCCGGCGGCGCCTTCACCGCGATCGACAACTTCGCCGCCGCGCACCACGGCTTCTCCCCCGTGCTGGTGTTCGTCGACCCCACCGGCTCGTTCGACAACGACACCGAGTGCGTCAACGGCAGCCGCGGCAACGCCGCCGACCACCTGACCAAAGACGTCATCCCGTTCATGGTGTCGAACTTCGGCGTCAGCGCCGACCGGGCCAACTGGGGCGTTGCCGGCTGGTCGATGGGCGGCACCTGCGCGGTCGACCTGGCCGTCATGCATCCCGAGCTGTTCAGCGCGTTCGTGGACATCGCCGGTGACCGCAGCCCCAACGTCGGCCCCAAGGACCAGACGATCGCCAAGCTGTTCGGCGGCAACCGGACCGCCTGGGCGGCGTTCGACCCGCTCACCGTGATCGCGCGCCACGGTCGCTACACCGGTTTGTCGGGATGGTTCGACGTCCCGGGGTCCTCGGAGCCGCGCAACGTCGCCGAGGAAGCCAACCCCACCGCCGGCGCTTCCGACACCGACCCCGCCGCCAACCCCGAGGGGCAGGACGCCGCCGCCAACGCGTTGTGCTCGGCCGCCGCCGCCAACGGCATCGACTGCGCGGTGGTCAGTCAGCCGGGCAAGCACGACTGGCCGTTTGCCGCCCAGGCGCTCGAGGCGGCGCTGCCCTGGCTGGCCTCGACGCTAGGCACCCCCGGGGTCGAACCGACGCCGCTGCCGCACCGCAGCGGCGGCGAACCACATTAATCACAAAATTCACAGCTGACCCTCCCGTAACGCATCCGACATATTGATCCTGGTAGTGGTACGGTTCGCTGCTGATGGCTGGCGATTTCGTGCACGACGGGCGACCCCTTCACGGGTCGGCCCGGCGCCCGCAACGGCACCGCCAACCCCGGCACCAGTCCGGTTCCATCGCCCCGGGCCTTCGGCTGCCCGCGATGAGCCGCCGCCAATTCCTGGGTTCGCTCGCCGCCTCCGTCGTCGCCGGCGTGGGCGCCGCCCGGCTGGTGGTCGACCCGCAACCGCAAACCTTCGCCCAGGCACCTTCGGCGCCCGTTCCGGTTTCCGGCCCCACCGCCCCGGCGGCCCTGCTGCCGCCCCCACCGCCCGACGCCCGCATCCCCCTGCCCGGCGGTGGCGCGCTGATGAAGATCCCCGGCGAAGGTGACCTGCTCGCGCTGACCGTCGACGACGGCGTCAACAGCGAGGTGGTGCGCGCCTACACCCAGTTCGCCAAGGACACCGGGGTGCGCCTGACGTACTTCGTCAACGGCACCTACGACTCGTGGACCGAGAACAAGGAAATGCTGCGGCCGCTGGTCGACAGCGGGCAGATCCAGCTCGGCAACCACACCTGGTCGCACCCTGACCTGACGACGCTGACCAAGGAGCAGGTGGCCCAGCAGCTCACCCGCAACGACGAGTTCCTCAAGAAGACGTACGGGATCGGCGCGAAGCCGTACTGGCGGCCGCCGTACGCGAAGCGCAACGCCGTCGTCGACGCCGTCGCGGCCGACCTCGGCTACACGGTGCCGACGTTGTGGTCGGGGTCGCTGTCGGATTCGACGCTGATCACCGAGGACTACATCGTGCAGATGGCCGATCAGTACTTCACCCCGCAGGCCATCGTCATCGGGCACCTCAATCACCTGCCCGTGACGCACGTCTACCCGCAGCTCGTCGACTTCATCCGGGACCGAAACCTGCGCACGGTCACGCTCAACGACGTCTTCCTCAAAACGCCCTAGCGGCCGGCGACCGCGGCGAGGCGCCCGTCAAGGGTGGCGTGGAAGTGCCCTGCGGCGCTCTCGTGCCGACCGAACTCCACGAATTCGTTTGCACCCGAGCGCAATCCGTGCTGCACGCCCTCCGACATCTCGTTGTCTTCCACCGCGCCCAGGGCGATGAAGCTACCGGCACCCGCCGGGTTGCTCGGGGCATGGGCCGAATCGAACTCGGGTTTGACCATCGTGTAGACGACGAGCGTGCTGTGGTCGATGTCGAGCGGGTCGACCACGATCACGAGCACCAGGTCGGGAAAGGTCGCCACCATGACATTGGGGAACAGCTGGTACAGGTACGTCACCCGCGCGTCCGTCGTCCAGCTGCTCTCCGGTCGCTCACGCAGCCGCTCGATGTTGCGGTACGGGAACGTGATTCGACTGTTCGGGCCGAACGTCTCAACCACGTTGAGGTCGTCGTATTGCACCGGGAAGAAGGTTTCCTTGTGCGTCGACCGGATGTGGTAGCCCTCCAGGAACTGTTCGACCAGCACCTTCCAGTTCATTGCCTTCGGGGTGGACTCCACGTACACCAGCCGGCTCGCCGGCAGCAGCTTGTCCCGCCAGGCGGTCCCGTCGGACAACGCGGCCAGCGCCTCGTCCAGCAAATCCGCTGTGCCCGTGGCTAAGTCGAGCGCGCCGATCACGACGAGCCCGTCGACCTCGCGGCTGGGAACCTCGACCAGGCCGCGGGTCGACGCGTCCAGGCCGGGGAACGCCTCGGCGTGGGGCACGTGCGAGAGCGCTCCATCCAGGCGATAGGTCCAGCCGTGGTAGCGACACACCAAGGCGTGCGAGCAGCCGGCCCCCTCGACGAGCGCGAAGCCGCGATGCCGGCATGCGTTGCGGAACACCCGCGCCTGTCCGTCACGGCCCCGCACGGCGAACAGCGGCACACCGAAGGCGATGCGCTCGACGTGGTCGCCCGGGTTGGGGATCGTCGCCGAGGGCACGAAGACGCTCGGCATCGCGCGCAGCAGCCGCAGCTCCTGGGCGAATCGGCTTGGGTTCAAGTAATTTTCGACCGGCTCGCGCCAGGCATCACCCTCGTCGGTGGTACCGGCGTCGACATGGGCGAGGACGCGCCGCACGATCTCCGCATCGTCGGCGAGCACCGACTTGGTCGGCGAACTCATTCGAGCAGTATCACACTATTGATGTCACGCGTCAATGAAATGGTGATACGGTTTCAGCCGTGCCCGCCGCATCGCGATCCCGAGCGAGCGACCTGATCGACGGCCGGCCGCTTAGCGCGCGCTCGGTGCTGGCCTCGGCGCTGCTCGGGTCGGACGGGGGACGCCTCACGGTGGCGGAACTGGTCGCGGTGGGTTCGCTGTTCGGGATCAGCCCGGGCGCGACGCGTACCTGCCTGTGGCGCATGGTGTCCAACGGCGAACTGACCGCCGACGACGGCAGTTACGCGCTCGCGGGCAGACTTTCGGAGCGCCGTCAGCGGGTCGACGAGGCGGCCCGAATCGACGACGCGGCCGCCTGGGACGGAACCTGGGAACTGGCGATCGTCGCGCTCGAGCGCAGGTCGGCCACCGATCGCCTCGAACTGAGGAAGGCGGCGACGGCGCTGCACCTCGCCGAGCTTCGGGAGGGCGTGTGGGTCCGGCCGGATAACCTTGATCCGCAACGGTTTCCAACCCTAAAGGCGGTAGTTGACCAGCAGTGTACCCACTTTCACGGAGCCGCCACCGACATCGCCGCCGACAAGGTGCGAACACTTTTTTCGCTGGATGAATGGGCCGACGACGCCGCGTCGCTCATCGATGCCATGAACGCCGCGCTCGAGGCCGGGCGGGGCGACGATTCGACCCGAAGGTTCACTTCCGAGTTCGCGCTATCGGTCGCCGTCGTCCGGCATCTCCAGCTCGACCCGCTGCTGCCCGCGGAGTTGATCGGCAGGCGCTGGCCCGGCCGCACGCTGCGCAGCACCTACCGGCGGTTCGATCACGCCTTCAAGCAACGGATGCACATCGCCTTCCGTGCGCCATAGAACGCTTACAGCGAGTCGACGATTTCCTTCGCCTCGCGCAGCCCCGCACCGGTCAGCTCGCGGTACAGCTTGATCGCTGCGATCTTGTTCCCGGAGCGGGCGAGGCCGACGACTTCCGTGGGCACACCGTTCTCGAACGCACCCGGCGCGGCACCGCCGGCCTCGCTGCCGAACGTCGGGCATTCGATCCCGAGTCGATCCGAGAGCAGGCGCACCTGGTGCTCGAGCAGCGCAAGACGGCGGTAGACGAGCGGATCTTCCATCCCGTCACGATAATCCGCCGCGCGCCGTCGAGCGCGGTGACCGAGCGCGTCAGCCGGCCGGCAGGATGTTCTGGTTGATGTGGAAGACGTTGTCCGGATCGTATTGCGCCTTGATCTCGCTGAGGCGCTGGTAATTCGGACCATAGGTCGCGCGGACCCGGTCCTGGCCCTCGTCCATCATGAAGTTGACGTAGGCGCCGCCCGCCGAGTGCGGATGGATGGCCTCCCAGTACTCCCTCGTCCAGCGCTTCAACGCCCCCGCGTTCGCCGGGTCGGGATCCACCCCGGCAATGACCTGCGAGTAGGTGACATCCCGGTAAGCGAAAGCGGTTTCGGTCTCACCCACGCGGTGGACGGCGCCGTCGATCGGGTAGAGATGCATCGTCGAGTGCATCGTCGGCAGGCCCTCGGTGAAGTGGGCGTGGGCTTCAACGGCGGCATCGGGGATGGTCCGGATGAAGTCGCCGCGCCAATACCATTGCAGGCCTTTGGGATACAGGGTGTCGAAGGTGGAGTTCAGCGCGGGATACGGGGCGGCGGCCAGGCCCTCGAAGGCCGGTTGCATCTGCCGCACGGGTGCGAACACCTCGTCGGCTCGGGCGGGATCGCCGGTGTAGCACCACATGACGGCGCAGGCCTTCTGCAGGTGGAAGGCCTCGGGGAACGGCGCCGCCGGCGGGACGGTCATGGCCGCGAAGAAGCCGTAGAGGTCCTCGTCCTGCGCCGGCAGGAAGTCCCGATACCAGCGCAGGATGTCGGCGGTGGCCGACGCGGGCCAGGCCGTGGGACCACAGATCACCGTGTGCACCGGATGCAGCCGGAAGGCGAACGAGGCGACGACACCGAAGTTTCCGCCGCCGCCGCGCAGCGCCCAGAACAGGTCGGGGTGCTCCGACTCGGACGCGGTCACCACGCGGCCGTCGGCCAGGACGACTTCGGCCGCCAGCAGGTTGTCGATGGTGAGGCCGTGCTTGCGGGTGAGGTAGCCGTGGCCGCCGCCCAGGGTGAGGCCGCCGACGCCGGTGGTCGAGATGATGCCGGCCGGCGTCGCCAGGCCGTGCGCGTGGGTTGCCGCGTCCACCTGCGCCCACGTCGCTCCGCCCTGGACGCGGGCGGTGCGCCGATCGGGGTCCACGTCGACGCGGTTCATCGGCGACAGGTCGATCACGAGACCGCCGTCGACAGAACCGAATCCGGGCCCGTTGTGGCCCCCGCCGCGCACCGCGACCGCCAGGTTCGACGCCCGCGCGAATTCGAGGGCACCCGCGACGTCGCGGGTCGACGCGCAGCGCACTATCACCGCCGGCCGTTTGTCGATCATGCCGTTGTGCAGCGCGCGGGCCTCGTCGTAGCCCGGATCCGCGGGCAGGATCGCCTGGCCGCCGAATTGGCCGCGGAGTTCTTCGGTTGCGGTTGTCAGGCTCATGTCCCGCACCTCCTCTTCGCTTCGGTCAGACTTGCTGCCGCGACGCTACGTATTGAAAAGGCCCTGCGTCATGACCACAACGAAGCATTTCCGAGGTAGCCAACGATAGTCACATCTGACTATCGACCGGCCAAGACGGTGCGATTACGTTGATCCCATGGCGCAATGGGTGCCGCCCCCGCTTCCAGCGGAACTGATGGCGCGCCGCCGCGGCCCGCTGGTGGGCCGCGACGCGGAACTCGCGGCGTTCGAGCGGGCGTGGGAACGGGTCGAGGGCGGTGACCGCCAGGCGGTGTTCATCGGCGGTGAGCCCGGGGCCGGTAAGACGCGGTTGGCCGCCGAGGTGGCCGGCACCCTGGCGGCCCACGACGTCGCGGTGCTCGTGGGCGCCTCGACGGCCGACGAGGACGTCCCGTACGCGCCCTTCGCGGTCGCGCTGGACCGGCTGCTGACCGCCACGCCGCCCGGCTCGATGGCCGACATGCTGGCCGACGTCGGGCCGCAACTGCGCCGGTTGTCGGCCCAGGTGGACCGGCATCTGCCCGACGCCGGTGCGGTGATGGACGTCGGCTCGCCCCGGCAGGCGCTCTTCGACGCCTTGACCGGCTTCCTGCGCCGCCTGGCCGCCGACCGCCCCGTCGCGCTGATCGTCGACGACCTGCACTGGGCGCAGCTGCCCACCCTGGCAATGCTCGAACACGTGCTCATCGCGTGCGCCGATGTCCGCATGCTGTTGGTGGCCACCTTCCGCACGACCCCGCCAGACCGTTCCGACGAGCTCGCCACGCGGCTGGCCGAACTGCACCGCTTCGACGGGGTCCGACGCCTGGACCTGGCCGGGCTGGACACCGAGGCGATCGCCGAATTCGTGCGCCGCACGCAGCAGTTGGCGCCCGCGTCCGCGCGCACGGCCGCCGCGCTATTGCGCGACAAGACCGGGGGCAACCCGTTCTTCTTGACCGAACTGGTCAACGACTTGGAGGTCCGCGGCGGGCTGGCGACGTTGGGGGCGCAGCAGACCGTCCCCGCTTCGATCGGGGACGCCATCGCCCGCCGCCTGGCCGGGCTCGGGGCCGGCGTGCGGGGCGTCATCGAGCAGGCCGCGGTGTTGGGAGAAACGTTCGATCTGCCCGCGTTGATCGCCGCGAGTGACACCGATCTGCCCGCGACGCTCGCGGCGGTCGATTCGGCCGAAGCCGTGGGGTTGGTCCGCGCGGTTCAGGACTCCGACGGGGAGTTCGCGTTCGTGCACGCGCTCACCCGCGAATCGGTGGTGGGCGGCATGGCGGCGTCACGGCTGCGGATCATGCACGCCCGGGCCGCCGAGGCGCTCGAGGGCCGGGCGGACCCGTCGGTCGTCCCGCGCCTGGCGAACCATTACCTGCGGGCCCACGTCCTCGGCTACCACGAACAGGCGCTGCGGTACGCGCACCAGGCGGCCCGGATGGCCGAACAGAGCCTCGCCTACGAGGACGCGGCGAGGTGGTTCGAGCGGGCGGCGTCGCTGCCCGAGATGAACCGCGCCGATCGGGCCAGGCTGGATCTCGACGCGGCCGCCAATCACGTGCGCGCGGGTGATTTCGCGCGGTCGCGCGCGATCTACGATCGCCTGAGCGCGATGGATGACCCGCTGATCCGCCTGGGCGCCGCCGTCGGCTACGAGGAAGCGAATTGGCGTCGGGGACAGTCCGATTCGAAGGCCGCGGACCTGCTGGCGTCGGCGCTGGAATCCTGCGGCCTGGATACCGAGGACCCCCGTTATGTCCAGGCGCTCGGCAGCTTCGGGCGGGCGCTGGCCTTCGCCGGTGAGGCGTCGCGGGCGCGCGACATCGGCAACAAGGCGATCGAACGCGCGCGAGCCTTGAACGATCCGGCGGTGCTGATGCACACCCTGAAGACGAGCCTGTGGCACGGGCTCACCCCGGAGCTCTGCGAGGTGCAGGCGGAGCGTTCGGCCGAGGTATCCCGGATGGCGCTGGCGCGCCGGGACTATGAGGTGCTGGGGGCGGCCTCACACTTTCGCGCCATGGTCAGCTATCTGGCCGGCCGGCCCGACGACCTGCTCGCCTCGACCGCGGACATGCGGCGAGCCGGTCAAGCCTGCGGGCAGCCCGTCTTCGGCTTCGTCGGCGCGTGCGTCGAGCAAGCGCTCGCTTATCTGCGCGGTGACTTCGCGGGTGCCGAGCGGTGGGCCGATATCGCCTTGCGCACAGGCGATTTGTTCGACGCGGAGGACACCGAGGGCTCGAACGGGGTCCAGATGTTCATGATCCGGCGCGAAACATCGGAATTGAAGAGATTCGCCGGATTCGTCGACGGCAGTGAGACGTTCACCGGGCGGTGGGTGCCCGGCCTGCTGGCGTTGTACACCGAGCTCGGCTGCGAGGCCGGCATGACCCGGGCCCTCAATCATCTGCTCAATCGCAAGCTCGGCGACCGCACCAACGAGGCGCAATGGCCGATGGAGCTGGTCTTCATGGTCGAGGCGGCGTTGGAGCTGAGCAACCGGGAAGCCCTGCATGCGCTGCGCCCGTTCGTATCTCGCTACGCCGGCAAGAATCTGGTCGCCGGCCAGTTCGTCGCGCTGTTCGGCAGCGCCGACCGGTACCTCGCCCGGATGGCGGCGCTCGATGGCGACGCCGCCGCGGGCGAGCGACATTTCGCCGCGGCCCTCGAGATGGACCGCCGGATGGGCTCGGTGGTCCACGTCGGCGAGACGCTGGCCCGCCACGCGGCGTTTGCGGCGTCGCGCGGCGGGACCGAGGAAGCGCGGCGCCTGGCCGGGGAGGCCCGGGCGATCGCCGCGCCGATCGGACAGCAGCGGGTCGTCGACCTGGCCGATGCGCTGCTGTCGTCGAGCGCCGAGGGCCCGGACGGCTTGACCGAGCGGGAGGTCGAGGTGTTGCGGCTGCTCGCCGAGGGGTTGAGCAATCGCGCGATCGGTGAGCGCCTGTACATCAGCACCAACACCGCCGCCAACCATGTCCGCAACATCCTGATCAAGATCGGCGCCGCGAACCGCACCCAGGCGGCGATGTACGCCGCCGACCGGGAACTGCTCGGCTAGTGACCTCAGATGTCCGACGTGGCCCCAGTGGGCATGACACGATCGCGCATCTCGACGATGACGTCGGCGGGGGAGCTGGCCCGCGCGGCCGCCGTTCTGATCGCCTCGGGCGACGGCGCCTCGTACAGGCAATAGGTCTTTCGTTTGTCCGCCGACAGGAACGAGTACATCCAGCGGACGCCCTCCTGGTCGTTGATCCGATTGATCCCGTCGGCGACCTCGAGGCTGGGTTCCAGCTCCTCGGCGAAGTTGCGCTCGACCATGAAGATGGGCACGGCGGACTCCTGTTCATTGTCTTGGGTCGAACCTACGCCCTGAACGCCCGCTAAGACGAACGATTTGCCCGTGCCGTCACTCGGGCGCCGCTTCGGCGGCATGGACGAGCAGCAGCTGCAGGGTTTCGCGCAACTCGCCCAATCGCTGGCGGCCCAGGACCCGCGCCCAACGCTCCTCCAAATCGATTGCATGGGAGCGCATTACCCGAAGCGCGTGCCGGCCGCGCGTCGTCAGCTCGATGATGCGCGCTCGGGCGTCGACCGGATCGGGTGCTCGGGACACGTAGCCATGCCGCTCCAGGGCGGCGATTGCCTGGGCAACCGCCTGACGGGTCACGCCGAGCCGGTCGGCCAGGTCCGACGCGTGCAGTCCCCCGGCCGCCAGCGGCACCAGGGCAACCGCTTGCGCCGGGCGGATGCCGTCGAGTCCCGCGGTGGCGAAGGCCGCCCGCAGTCCCGGCGCCCCCGATGCGGCCACCAGATTCACCAGCGCCGGAACGGTGGGCTGCCAATCGGGATGCAATGGCCGTCGCATGGGGAAGAGTGTGCCATTCGGGCGTTGATTGACAAGTAACTTGTCAAAAGCGGCGGCGGCTGCCACGATGGCGGCATGCCATCGCGTCGGGCCCGGGGTGCCGGCCTCTGCGTCATCGCCGTCCTGACCGTCTTGCTGGGCGGGTGCCTGGGCGGCGGCGGGCACGCACTGGGAACGCCCGGCGCGCAGACGATCCCGGTCGGGCAGTCGACCCAGAGCATCGAATCGGGCGGTATCAGCCGGTCCTTTCACCTGTACCGACCACAGGGCGTCTCCGATCCGGCCCCACTGGTGGTGATGCTGCACGGCGGTTTCGGCAACGGCGAGCAGGCCGAGCGCGCCTACCACTGGGACGCCGAGGCCGACCGCGGAGGATTCCTGGTCGCCTACCCCGACGGCCTCAACCGCGCCTGGAACGGCGGCACCTGCTGCGGACAACCGCAGCGCGTCGACGCCGACGACGTCGGCTTCATCACGACCATGGTCGCCGCCATCGAACAACAGTTGCCCATCGATCGGGCGCGCGTCTACGCCACCGGCATGTCCAATGGCGCGATGATGGCGCTCCGGTTGGGCTGCCAGTCCGACCTTTTCGCGGCGATCGCTCCGGTGGCGGGAACGCTGCTGACCGACTGTTCCCACGCCCGGCCGACCTCGGTGCTGCAGATCCACGGCACGGCCGACGACCGGGTCCCCTACAACGGCGGCCCCGGAAAAGCCTTCGCGGCCAACGGGACTGCCCGCGTCGACGGGCCATCGGTGGAGTCCGTCAACGCCACCTGGCGCGCCATCGACGCGTGCGGACCGCCGAATGCGACCACCGTGGGTGACGTGACCACGCATACCGCCGGGTGCGCGGACGGGCGCACCGTCGAGTTGATCGCGGTGGCGGGCGCCGGTCACCAATGGCCGGGCGGTGAGCCCAGCCCCCTTGCCGAAAAGCTCGCGGGCATCCCCGCCCCCTCGTCGGCCCTGGACGCCACCGACACGATCTGGCAGTTCTTCGCCCAGAACCACCGCTAGCGGGCACGCGTTCTCTAAAAGTTTAGAGATTGCCCTTCCCCCGGCGGCGTCCGATTGTTACCGTTCCGTGATGCGCCGGGTTGGGGGAGCTTTCGCCGTCCTGCTGATCGTCACCTCAGCCCTGATCGGGGGCGGGGGCAGCGCCCGCGCCGACGGCGGGGACGAACCGCAGTACGCGGAGTTCTACACGCCGCCCGACCCGCTGCCGCCGGGCCAGCCGGGCGACCTGATCCGCACCGAGCCGTCGCGGCTGGTGCTGGAACCGTCGGGCCAGCTGGGCGCGATCATGGCCACCGGTACCCGAATCATGTACCGCAGCACCGACACTCGCGGTAACCCGATCGCCGTCACGGGCACCTACTTCGAGCCCTACAACGCGTGGCCGGGCAAGGGGCCGCGGCCCCTGATCAGCTACGCGCCCGGCACGCAGGGCCAAGGCAATCAGTGCGCGCCGTCGCGGATGTTCAACCAGGGCATCCATTATTCGGGTGGCTGGGACATCATGTTCAACTACGAGGAGCTGTTCGTCGCCACGATGGTCGCGCGCGGTTTCGCCATCGTGATGACCGACTACGAGGGCCTCGGCACCACCACGATGCACACCTACGTGGGCCGCGTGGCCGAGGGGCAGGCCGTGCTCGACGCCGCCCGCGCGGCGATGCGGCTGCCCGGCACCTCGCTGGATCCCCATGGGCCCGTGGCCTTTTGGGGCTACTCGCAGGGCGGCGGCGCGACCGCATCGGCAGCCGAGCTGGCGTCGGCCTACGCACCCGATCTCCACATCGTGGGCACCTACGCCGGGGCGCCGCCCGCGAACCTCAAGGAGCTGTTCCCCTACGCCGACGGCAGCGTCCTCGTCGGAGTCGTCGGGTACGCCCTCAACAGCGTGATGGCGGCCTATCCCGAGGCCGCCGACGCGATTCGCTCCAAGATGACGCCGCGCGGGCTGGCGATGCTGGAGTCGGTGTCGCGCCAATGCGTCGGACAAACCCTGCTGGACTTCATGTTTCGCCATATCCAGCCGTACTTCACCGAAGACATCAATCAATTGGTCAACGAAGAACCGTTCAGCACCCTGTTCGAGGACCAGCGGATCGGGCGCTACAAACCCAACGCGCCGGTGCTCATCAACAGCAACCGGTACGATCCGCTGGTGCCGTGGACCGCGGCCAACCAACTCGGTCGCGACTGGTGCGCCCAGGGGGCCGACGTGGAATTCCGCACCAACGAGGAACCACCGTTTCTCAACAAGCTGATCATCAACCACGCGCTGCCCATGCTCGTCGACGGCGAGCCGGCCATGCAGTGGATCGCCGCACGCTTCAACGGCGAACCGACCGCACCCAACTGCGGTCAGTTCTAGACTGGACGCATCGCTGCACGTAGAAAGCACAACGCGCCCGAGCGGCGCCGACAGCTCGCCGACGCCGCGATCCAGCTGCTGGGCAGCAACGGAGTCCATGGCGTCAGCCACCCCCGGGTCGACGACCACGCCGGCGTGCCGGCCGGCACCGCCTCGTTCTACTTCAGGACCCGCAAGGCGCTGCTGCACGCGGTGGCAACCCGGTTGGCCGAGCTCGATGTGGCCGACTTCTCCCGGATGGCCGAGCTCGCCGACGACCCGTCGGCGCAATTCACCGGCACCGCGGGGCTGGCCCGCATCGTCATGTACGTCAACACCGAACCCTGGCTTATCCGCGCCAAGGCCCGCTACGAGCTCGCGTTGCTCGCCGGCCGGGACGCGGAACTGGCCGACATCCTGGACGAGTCCGTGACGCGCCTGAACACCCTGGCCCGCGATGTCGTCACCCAATGGCACCCGGCGGCGAGCGCGCCCGACCCGGCGCTGGTCGCCGACCAGGCGATCGCCACCCTGGCCTTGATCAACGGGATCATGCTGACATTCGTCGCGGGACAGCCGGCCGTCGATAGCGCCGAACACCTCGACCGGCTCATCCGCGGCGTCATCGCCGGCGTCGCCGCCGTTCGCGGCGACTGACCGCTATGCCAGCGCGAGCATCCCGTCGATCAACCTGTGCAACACCTGGCGGGTTTCCCGGCGGGTGCGCTTGGGATCCTCGGCGGTGGCGATCAGCATGGCCGCCTCGTCGAGGGCGCCGATCAGCACGTGCGCCAGTGGGCGCACCGGCTGCTTCGGGAACTGGCCCGCCCTGATGGCCTCGGTGAGCAACTGCTCGGTCATCCCCAGGCTGTACCGCTGGGCGACATCGCGAAACCCCGCCCAGCCCAGCACACTTGGGGCGTCGAGCAGCATCAGCTGACGCACCTCCGGATCACCGGACACCTCCAGCCACGCGTCGACCGCGGCGCGAATCGCATCCGCCGGCGTCGTCGCCCCCGACTCGGCCACCAACGTGCCCATCCGCGCCATCACGTCCTGCTCCACAGTTTCGACCACCTCCAGGAAAAGCGCTGCCTTGTCGGCGAATTGGTGGTACATGGCGCCGCGCGTCACCCCGGCCGCGGTCGCGATCTCCGGCGTACCCACGTCCGCGTAGCCACGCAGGCCCCACAGCTTTCGGGCAGCCGCGATCAGCGCGTCGCGGGTCGCCGCGGAGCGCTCTTCCTGAGTCCGTCGCTTGCTTTCCATACAGCCTGTTGGTAACTTACGAACAGACAGCCTGTTTGTAAGTATATCCCGAGGTAGGAGTTTCCATGTCGACGATCGACATTAGTGCCGGAACCATCCATTACGAAGCAACCGGACCCGAAAACGGCAGGCCGGTGGTCTTCGTGCACGGGTACATGATGGGCGCCCAGTTGTGGCGCCGGGTCAGCGAGCGACTGGCCGGACGTGGCCTGCGGTGCATCGCACCGACGTGGCCACTGGGCGCGCATCCGGAACCGTTGCGCCGCGGCGCCGACCGAACGATCACGGGCGTTGCCGGCATGGTCGCCGAGGTGCTGACCGCGCTCGACCTCGAAGACGTGGTGCTGGTCGGCAACGACACCGGCGGAGTGGTCACCCAACTCGTGGCCGTGCATCACCCCGAGCGCCTCGGCGCGCTGGTGTTGACGAGTTGCGATGCGTTCGAACACTTTCCGCCGCCGATCCTCAAGCCGGTGATCCTGGCGGCCAAGTCGAAGACGACATTCAAGGCTGTCTCCCAGGCCATGCGGGTACCGGCGGCGCGCAAGCGCGCGTTCGACGGACTGGCGCATCGCAACATCGACGACCTCACCGAGGCGTGGGTGCGCCCGGGGCTGTCCGATCCCCGGATAGCCGAAGACTCGCGCCAGTTCACGCTGTCGATGCGCACCGAGGTCACCACGGGCGTGGCGGCCCGGCTGCCCGAGTTCGACAAGCCCACGCTCATCGCCTGGTCGGCCGACGACGTGTTCTTCGAGCAGGAGGACGGCGTCCGGCTGGCCGCCACCATTCCCAAGGCCCGCTTGGAGGTCATCGAGGGGGCCAGGACCTTCTCGATGATCGACCAGCCGGACCGGCTCGCCGAGCTGTTGTCGACGATCGCGGTGCGCGCGTAACCACCGGCGCCGCCCAGCGGTAGCGTCTTGGCCATGTCAGCTACGACGCAGCCGCTGCAAGGCCGGCGGGTCCTGGTCACTGGCGCAGCGACCGGCATCGGCGCGGCCGCCGTCGCGGCCCTCGGTGGGGCGGGGGCCGAGGTCGCCGCCACCTATCACCGCACGCCGCCGCCGGACGGCCTCGCGGCCGCCTGGCTGCAGTGCGACGTGCGCGACGCCGACGCCGTCTCGGCGATGGTGCGCACAACCGCCGAACGCCTGGGTGGGCTCGACGTGTTGGTCAACGCCGCGGGATTGTGGCAGGCCGGGATCCCCGGCTACATCGGCCCCGACGAGATCGCGTTCCTGTTGGACACCAACGTCAAGGCGACCATCCTGACCAACCAGGCCGCCCACGCGGTGATGAAGGAGCAGGATCCCAAGGGCGGCCGGATCATCAACTTCGGCTCGTCGGAAGCTGTTATGGGTAGCCCGATTTCGGCCGTCTACGCCGCGACCAAGGGCGCGGTACAGGCGTGGACGCGGTCGGCCGCGAAGGCGTGGGCGGGCGACAACGTCACGGTGAACGCGTTGGCCCCGGCGGTGCAGACGGCGGGCGCCGACCGGCTGCGCGAATTCCTCGGCCCCGACGCCAGCGCGTTCATCGACCAGCAGATGCAGATGATGATTCCGTTGGGCGGCGCGCTGGGGGACCCCGCACGGGATCTGGGTCCGATGCTGGTCTTTCTGGCCGGCCCCGGTTCGGGTTTCATCACCGGGCAGTTACTTGCGGTCGATGGCGGCCTGATGATGGTGGGCGGCTGACGGCCGGACCCGCCCGCAACGCCTCTCGGGGTGCGGCTTGCGTTCTGCCAATCGGCTGGCAAATCCGCCCGATTCCCGGCCCCCGGTCAGCATGCCTGGTTACCATCGTTCGCTATGGGCGCCGAGGAGCCGGGCGCAAACGGCACGGCCCGCGAGCCGGGAGATTCGGTGGAGTTGGTCACCACGCTCCTGGGCTTGTTGCGCCGCCGCCTCGGCCTCGACACGGCGTGGATCGCGTCGTTTCGCAGCGGCCTGCAGGTATTCGAGGTATTCGACGGTGACGCCCGGCCCTTTGGCCTATCGCCCGGTGACACCGTTTCGCTGGCCGATTCGTACAGCGTCCGCGTCATCGACGGGCGGCTGCCCGCCGTCATCCCGGACACATCGGCCGACAAGACCGCTTCCCTGCTGCCGAAAACCCGCGAATGGGGCGTGGGCGCCTACGTCGGTGTTCCGTTGCTGGGCCCGGACGGTTCGGCGGCCGGCATCGTGGGTGCGGTCAGCCAGCAGCCGAAGCCGCATCTGGCTGACGTCGATCTCCGGGTCATCAGAAAGATGGCCGAGCTCATCGGCACTTTGATGGACATGCCGTTGGGGCCGACGAAAATCCCGACGGATCAGCACGATGGCATTCGCCGGATGGTCGCCGAGCGGGACTTCGAGATCGTCTTCCAAGCGGTGCACAGTGTCTCGACCGGCGAGGCGCTCGGCGTCGAAGCGCTCGCACGCTTCCCGTGCGAACCGTTTCGCCCCGATCTCGTCTTCGCCGAGGCGGCCCTGCTGGGCTTGGACATCGAGTTGGAGACCGCGGTCGTGGCTCGTGCGCTGTCGCTGGTGCCGCAGCTGCCCGACGATGTATTCGTCGCAGTGAACATCTCCCCGTCGGCGGTGCTGCGCACGGAATGGACCGAGCTGCTCGCCGCGGTCGACCCATCTCGCCTCGTGTTGGAGATCACCGAGCATGACGCCGTCGGAAACTACGACGCCCTCGACGAGGTCCTGGAAGCGTGCCGGGCGCGCGGCATGCGGGTGGCGGTCGACGACGTGGGCGCCGGCTTCTCGTCGTTCTCGCACGTGCTGGAGCTGGCGCCGGAATTCATCAAGATCGACCACTCGATCACCCGCAACATCGACGCCGACGATGCCCGGCGGCATCTGGCCCAATCCATCGCGGAATTCGCCGCGCAGATCGGCGCGATTGTCATCGCCGAGGGGGTGGAGACCCAGGGCGAACTCGATGCCGTGGGGGCGGCCGGCATCCCGTGGGCGCAGGGTTTCTACCTGAGCCGACCCAAGTCCCACACCCACGGGTTTCCGGACGGCGCGGCGGTCGCCGAACCGATCGATCAGTCCCCGGCCATCTTCGACGTGCTGGGCGAGCGCCGGTTCGAGCTGGCGTTGACGCATTCGCCCATCGGCATGGCCGTCGTCGGCCTGGACGGCACGTTCCAGCGCACCAACCGAGCGCTGCGGAACATGTTCGGTTACGGTCGAAAGGCTTTGGCCGGCCTCACCTTTCAGGAGATCACGCATCCCGACGACCTGGATGCGGACCTGGCGTTGCTCGCCGAGTGCCTTGCGGGCCGCCGGCGGACTTACCGCATGGACAAGCGCTTCATCGCCGCCGACGGACGAATCTTATGGTGCGACCTCACCGTGGTGCTCGTGCAAGGGCCGCGTAACCAGCCGCGCTGCTTCGTGTCTCAAATTCTCGACGTCACCGCCGAACGGATGCGAGAGGCGGAGCTTACTCGCCAGGCCACCACCGACACGCTCACGTCGCTTGCCAACCGCTCCGCGGCATGGGGCCGACTCGAGCAACTCGACGCGGCCGATGACGGCTATGGCCTGTTGTTCTGCGACATCGAGAAATTCAAGTCCATCAACGACCGGCACGGCCACCGGGCCGGCGACGAACTGCTGGTCGAAATCGCCCGCCGGTTACTCGCTGCCGTCCAAGACGACGGGCTCGTTGCCCGCTGGGGCGGCGACGAATTCCTCATCATCACCGACACCGTTGACGATCGCGGGCTCGCGGCGCTCACCGACCGCATCACCGGTGAGATCCAGCGGACCCGCATCACCCTCGCGAGCGGGATCGAGATCCCCGTCGTGTTGACCGTCGGGCGCGCGGCGCACCGATCCGGCGACGGCCGGTCCATCGACGCCGTTCTGGAGCGCGCAGACCAGGCCATGTATGGGCAGCGGCGCAGGCAAGCCGGCGCCTCATTCCTCACCGCCGGGTGAGCCGGGCGGCGGGCGGCCGAAGGGGCGGGCACGCCGACCGCGACTGCGGGGTTCGGCGAGGAGGTGTCGCGCCCGATTCCTGAGCAGTAGCAGCGACCTGTGCAACTCGAACAGCATGAGCCAATGGTGACCCGTTCGACGCCGACGCGTCCGCTGTACACGCACGCCTCGATGGGGAATCGTGGAAGAAGTTGCGATGACGGGTTGCCCAACGCGAGGCGGTGACGGACCGGCTTCGGACCCGGCCAGACCACCGTTACGATAAGACGGACCGTCTCGTCTCGTAGGGCTAGGCAGAGCAAAGGTGACTCCGACCGATGACTGACGACACCATCCAGGCGCTGCTGCGCAAGCGCCTGTCCGATCCGCGGACCGCGGTGAAACACCGCAGTTTGCAGTGGAGTTGGAGTCAGTACCTGGCCGGCGCGTCGGCGCGGGCCTCGGCCCTGATAGCGGCCGCCGACCCGGACCGGCCCATGCACGTGGGCGCACTGCTGGGCAACAACCCCGAGATGCTCAGCCAGATGGCGGCGGCCGGCCTCGGCGGTTATGTCCTGTGCGGCGTGAACACCACGCGGCGCGGCGAGGCGCTCGCGGCCGACGTCCGACGCGCCCACTGCCAGTTCCTGGTGACCGACGCCGAACACCGCCACCTGCTCGACGACCTCGACCTCGACGGGACACACATCCTCGACACCTCGACGCCGGAATGGACCGAATTCGTCAAGGACGCCGGTGAACTCGTCCCGCACCGGCAGGTCACCGCGATGGACCCGTTCATGATGATCTTCACGTCGGGCACCAGCGGAAACCCCAAGGCGGTGCAGGTATCACACCTGATGGCTGCGTTCGCCGGGCTCAACCTGGCGCAGCGCTTCGCGCTGTCCGAGCGGGACACCTGTTACGTGTCGATGCCGCTGTTCCACTCCAACGCCGTCGTCGCGGGATGGGCGCCCGCGGTGGTCTCGGGCGCCGCGATCGTGCCGGCGAAGTTCTCGGCGAGCAGCTTTCTCGACGATGTCCGCCACTACGGTGCGACGTACATGAACTACGTGGGCAAGCCGCTGGCCTACATCCTCGCGACGCCGGAACGCGACGACGACGCCGACAATCCCCTGCGGGTCGCGTTCGGCAACGAGGCCAACGACAAGGACATCGAGGAGTTCGCGCGCCGCTTCGGCGTCCAGGTCGAGGACGGCTTCGGCTCCACGGAGAACGCCGTCATGGTGATTCGCGAACCCGGCACTCCGAAGGGCTCCATCGGCAAGGGTGCCGACGGGGTTGCGATCTACAACAGCGACACCGTCACCGAGTGCGCGGTCGCGCGCTTCGACGCCGACGGCGCATTGGTCAATGCCGACGAAGCCGTGGGCGAATTGGTCAACACGGCCGGCTCGGGGTTCTTCACCGGTTACTACAACGATCCCGAAGCCAATGCCGAGCGCATGCGCCACGGCATGTACTGGTCCGGTGACCTCGCCTACCGGGACGCGGAAGGCTGGATATACCTGGCCGGCCGCACCGCGGACTGGATGCGGGTCGACGGCGAGAACCTCACCGCGGCTCCCATCGAACGAATCCTGTTGCGGCACAGCTCCATCAATCGCGTCGCGGTGTACGCCGTTCCGGACGAGCGAGTGGGCGACCAGGTGATGGCCGCGATTGTCCTCAACGAGGGACAGACCCTCGACCCCGCTGCGTTCGAAGCGTTTCTCGACGCCCAGGCCGACCTGTCCCCGAAGGGCCGCCCGCGCTACGTCCGCATCGCCACCGACCTGCCCAGCACCGCCACGCACAAGGTGCTCAAGCGCCAGCTGATCGCCGAAGGAAGAACCGTCGGCGAAGACGAGCTGCTGTGGGAGCGCGAACCGCGCGGGACCGCCTACGCGGTCGTGGCGCCGAAGTCGGGCTCTCGGTCACCGGGCGGCGGATCTGGCCCTTCGACCGTCGCACCCGTTTGACCGGATCCCGCGCTGTCCCAGCGGCGATCGGTGAGCTGCTCGTCGTTGGCGGCCAGCACACCCAGCACCGGGTAGGCGGTTACCGGCAGGCCGTTGCTGGTTCGCCGTGGGCTCATGGCGATTCGGTGAAGTAGGGCAGCGTCACGCCGGGACCGACGGGGTGGAACTGCACCCGGACGCGCATGCCGATGCGCAACTCCTCCGGCGGGACGCCGACGACGTTGGTCAGCATCTGGTAGCCCTCGTCCAGGGTGACGATCGCCGGCGCGTAGGGCGGTTCGAATTCCGCCGTCACCGGTCGCCGAACCACGGTCCAGCTGTAGATCTCGCCGAACCCGCCGCCGCGCTCCCAACGCACCTGCGCCGAAAGGCATTCGCGGCAGTGCTCGGTCGGCGGAAAGTTCGCCAGGCCGCAGGCCTCGCAGCGTTGATATCGCAACTCCCCCGACCGGCAGCCCTGCCAGAAGGGGACGCTGAGCGGGCTGGTGGCGTGGGGCACGGGGCCGGTTTGTGGGCGCAGGGCATCGGCGGTCACAGCGGTTCGTCCCCCAGGATCAGCAGCGTGGTGAACAAGGCCCCGGCTCCCCCGTTGCTGCACAACGCGATATGCGCATCGGGTACCTGCAGTTCGCCGGCCTGGCCGCGCAGCTGCTGGACGGCCCGGACGGCCCGCTGCATCATCTGCGGATTGGAGCCCGCATGGCTGAACGACATGGTTCCTCCGTCGGTGGTGATGGGGTGGCTGCCGTCGATGGCGATGTGCCCGTCGGCGACGAATGGTCCGCCCTCGCCGTCGCCGCAGAACCCGAACGCCTCGAGTTGGCGGATGATTTCGAACGAGAACGGGTCGTAGAGTTCCAGGACGTCGACGTCGCCGGGCCGCAGGCCGGCGTGAGCGAACGCGCGCTGGGCCGCGCGCCTGCCGACCACGCCATTGACGTACCCGCCGTTCCCGTCCCGCCGCCCGGCCAGGTCCCACGCCGGCGGGTGCTGGTAGGACGGGCCGTGGAAGTCGGCGCCGCTGCCTAACACGTAGACGGGTTGGCTTGCGCCGTCGGTCTTTTCGACGTTTGCCACGACCAGCGCGCACCCGCCCTCGGAGGTGGTGGCGCAGTCGAGGAGATGAAACGGGTCGGCGATCGGCCGGGAGGCGGTGATGTCGTCGGGCGTGAAGGGCCCGCGCCCGTAGTACACGGCTTCGGGGTTTCGCGATCCGTTGTTGCGGATGGTCGCGGCCACCATCGAAAGTTGTTCGCGCGTCGTGCCGTAAACGTGCATGTGGCGGCGCGCGATCAGCGCGAACTCGGCGGCGGTGAACATCCCCCACGGCGCGACGAATTCGTTCTCGGGCCGGGTCCACGGCGCCGTCGCCTCGTGGTCGCGGTACTCCCCGGCCTGCGCCGCGACGAGCACCACCACATCGGCCATGCCGTGCTCGATGGCGGCGGCCGCCTCGGTGATCATGCCCACCCCGAACGCGAGGCCCTGCCAGGCCGGCCCCAGGCGCAGGTCGTAGATCAGGGCGGTGGACAGTGGGCCCGCGCTGATGCCGTCCACGTCCTCGAGGCGCAGGCCCGCATCGTCGAGCGCACCGCGGATGGCCGCCAGTGCCAGGCTGCGTGAGGTCTCGCCGTCCAGGCGTCGGCCCTGCCGGGTGTTGTGCACCCCGACGATCGCCGCCGTGCGTCTCGTGCTTGCCACTGCGATCCTCGCTCTTAGTTCTCGTCGGCCACGACACCGAGATAGGTGCCGACGACGTCGTATCGTCGCCCGTCGCGGGTGATGCTTCCGATCGTCGTGGTCCGAGCACCCTCGGCCGCCGCGGCCCGGTCCGTCGCCGTTTCCACGATGTCGATCCGCACATCCACGGGCCGCGCCGTCTGCGGGTCGGTGATCTCGACGACCATTGCCACCGCTCGCTCGTGCTCGTCCCACTCGACGCTGGTGATCCGGTGCCGGGCGGTCAACTCCATCACCACCGACTCTCGGCGGACCAAAAACCGTACCGGCGCGCACAATTCGCCGGGACGGGGCGGCACGCACAGGGTTACCGCCATGTCACAGGCCTGCCGGCCGGGTGCTGATGGTCCCCGATTCCCGCAGCACGGACAGGTCGTTGTCGGTGCGCCCCAGCAGGTCGGTCAGGACCTCTGCGGTGTGCTGGCCATACAGCGGCGAGGGCCGGCGAATCCAGCGGCGCGGTTTGCCGAGGAACGTGAATGGCATTCCGGTGCAGAGGAACTCACCGGCTACGGGGTGATGGACGGTCTCCCAGAATCCGCGCGCCTGCAGGTGCGGGTCCCGAAGCAGCTCGGGGGCCGCCGTGACCCGCGCGGCGGCCACTCCTGCGGTGCGCAGCGCGCCGACGGCCTCGGCCACCGAGCGCCGGGCCGCCCAGTCAGAGATCAGCTTGTCGAGTTCATCCGGTTGCTCGTGCCAGTCGCTGGTGCGGAGATCCCGCCGGCCCAGCAACCCGGCCAGGCCCGCGCGCGCGGCGTCGTCCGTCGCGGCAAGCGCGACCCACTCGTCATCACCGTGGCAGCGATAGACCCCCTGCGGCCGGGCACCGGGCCCGCGATTCCCGTTGCGGCGCATCTCGATTCCGTCGCGCGAGTACTCCACCAGCATCTCGGCGGCCACGTTAAGCGCCGCTTCGACCATGGTGGATTCGACGTGCATTCCGGTGCCGTCGCGGTCGCGGATGACCAGCGCGGCCACGGCGGCGAAGGCCGCGTGCAGGCCGGCGATCGGGTCGCACACCCCGCGAGGGATGACCGGGGGGCCGTCGGCGTGTCCGGTCATCCACGCCATGCCGGTCGCCTGTTCCATCGTCTGGGCGAAACCCACGCGGTCGCGCCACGGACCGTCGAGGCCGAAGGCGGGCATTCGCACCATGATCGCGCGGGGGTTGGCCGCGCGCACGGCATCCCAGCCCAGGCCGAAGTTCGTCATCACCCGCGGTGAGAAGTTCTCGACGACCAGATCGCTGGCGGCGATGAGTTCGAGGGCGAGGGCGCGGCCCGCGTCGGTGCTCAGTTCGACGCTGACGCCGCGCTTGTTGTTGTTGCTGCACAAGAAGACCGGGCCCCACTCCCACCACTGATCCCAGCTGGGTGGGCGGCCCGCGGAAAACCTCATGCCGTCGGGGCGGCGGACGCCCTCGACTTTGATCACGTCGGCACCCAGCGCGCCCAGCAGTTGCGTCGCGACCGGCCCCGCCCAGAAGGCGGTGAAATCGGTTATCCGCGTGTCGGCCAGCGGCAGGGCGTCGGTGGCGGAACCCGCGGGCCGGGCGGGCCTTGGCGGCCAGCGGATTCGGCCGTTGTCGGCGCCGAGTCGAGGCGGCCGCCCGGGCGGCCTGGTGATCATCGCGTCGCTGCGGTAGGGCACCCGCGGCGCAAGGACGCCGGCTTCGGATTCGACGAACACGCCGCGTTCCACGAAATGGTCGACCTGGGGCAGCATCTCGGGCGTCGCGATGGGGGCCACCGGGATTCGGAATGCGACCGCGAGGTCGACGATCTCCTGCGTGGTGCGGGACTGGGTCCACTGCGTGACCATGCCGAGGAACTCGTCGCGGCGGGCGACGCGCCCGTCGAACGAGGCCAGGTCGGCGTCGTCGAGCAGATCGGCGCGGTCGATCAGCACCAGGAAGTCCTGAAACTGCTGGGCGGTGATGGTGCAGAAGCCGACCAGGCCGTCGGCGGTGGGAACGATCGACGGCAGCTCCAGACTGCGCTGCCCCAGTCGCGAATCCGCGCCCAGCACGCTGGCCGACATGGCCGACAGGCCGCCCATCGCGATCACCATGGCCTCGTAGGTCGAGACGTCGACGATCTCCCCGCGTCCGCCCCGCGCGGCGTGCCGGGCGGTCGCGGCGGCGACCGCGGCCGCGAACGTGCCGGCCAGCCACTCACCCAGCTCACCGCCGGCCTGCACCGGTTCGTCCTCCGGCCAGCCGCGCCCGGCGGTCGAGCCGCACAACGCCTGCAGGATGAACTCGTTCGCCGCGACGCGGTCGTCGACGTAGGGCCCTGTTGTGCCGAATGGGGTCACGGCGACCACCACGGCCGACGGGCCGGTGTGGGCCGTGATTTCGTCGAGTGTCCACCCGTCGGTCAGGTCGGTCAGCACGATGTCGGCACCGGCCAGCAGCGTCGCGACCTCCGCCGGGTCGCCGTTGGTGACCGACCTCTTCCCGGCGGCCAGATAGCCGAACAGGGCCCCGGGCGGCCCACCCGCGGACCGCCGACGCAGCGAATCCCCCTGCGGCGATTCGATTTTCACCACGTCGGCGCCGGCGTCGGCGAACATCTTGCCGCAGTAGGACACCGCGATGCCGTTGGACACCTCCACCACGCGCCAGTCGGCGAACGGTGCCTGGGGTGTCACGTTCAGTTGCCCAGCGTGGTGGCGCGCCCCGAAATGCCGGGAGCCTCGGCCGTGACCTGCGCCTGCAGGGCGAACTGCGTCATCCGGGTCCAGGCGTCGCGATCACGCTGGCTGGCGCGGCGGCCGACGTGCGTGACCACGTCGACGTCGGCGGCCTGGGCCCGCAACTGACCGGCGCGAGCGTGCTCCTTCGGGATGTGCCGGAACGGGTCGAATGAGTAGGCGGCCATGGCGTTTTCGTGCGTGATCTTGTCGATCACGGAATCGTCGAGATGCCCCATGGTCTCGATGACGTCTTCCGGGGCGAACGGCCAGTTGCTGTCGGAATGGGGAAAGTCGGACTCCCAGCACAGCATGTCCTCGTTGAACCAGTCCATGTTGCGCACGCCGACCTTGTCGCTGATGAAGCAGGTGTAGAAGTGGCGCTTGAACACGTCGGCCGGCCCGCTGTAGCCGGGCGGGAACTTGGCCAGCGTCCAGCCCGAGTGGCGGTTGAAGACGTGCTCGGCGCGCCAGAGGAAGTACGGAATCCAGCCGACGTCGCCCTCGGTGAGGGAGAACTTCAGCTGCGGGAAGTCCGCCCAGAACTCGGCCCAGATCAACTCGGTGAACGTGAACATGCTCATCATCGACGACGCCGTCATCTGCACGCTGGGCGGGGCGTCCGTCGACACCTGGGGGGAACGCGACGCGGAGCCGACGTGCGTGCACAGCACCGTCTTGTGCTCGCAGACCGCCTCGAACAGCGGGTACCAGTACTTGGTGTGAATGCTGGGCATCTGCAACGCCTCTGGGTTCTCCGAGAACGTCACCGCGTGACAACCCTTGCCCGCGAGCCGCTTGACCTCCTTGGCCGCCTCGGCCACGTCGAACAGCGGCAGGATGCCACAGGGGATGAATCGACCGGGGTAGGCGGCGCACCACTCGTCGATGTGCCAGTCGTTGTAGGCCTTGATCATCACCAGGTTGACCTCGCGGTCGGGACCCTGGTTGAGGACCTGGCCGGAGAAGCCGGTGAAGTTCGGGAAATTGAGGCCCGCCAATTGACCGCCCGCATTCATGTCCCGGACCCTCTCGTCCACGTTGAAGCAACCCGGCCGCATCTCGTCGTAGCGCGAGGCGTCGATGTTGTACATCTCCCGCGGCTTGCCCGCCACGGCGTTCAGGCCCATGTTGCGCCCGCGGACCTCGCCGTAGTACCACTGCTGCACGCCGTCGGGTTCGAGGACCACCCGCGGTGCGCGGTCCTTGTATTTCGCGGGGACGTGCGCGTCGAACATGTCGGCGGGCTCGGCGATGTGGTCGTCCACGCTGATCAGGATCAAGTCGTCCTTGTGCATGCCGCGCTCCTCACCGAGATAGCGATTAGACTAATAGTCCCTCATCAGTGGCGCCCTCAGTCGGCGGGCGCATACCGCAGCATCGTGACGTCGTGCTCCGGGTAGTCGAAGAACACCGGCCTGACCCGCATCCCCACCCGCAGGTCGGCGGGGTCGACGTCGACCATCTCGGTGGAAAACCTGGGCCCCTCGTCCCATTCGACGATGGCCAGCAGCTGCGGGACGGCGTCGGCGAAGTGCGGACTGACCGGCCTGCGTGCCACGGTGTAGGAGTACAACGTGCCCATGCCGGAGATCTCCCGCCACTCGAGATCGTCGGCGAGCGTGCCCGGCGCGCGCACCCGCGGATAGAACACGTAACTGCCCAGCGAGGGCGAGTACTGGATGACGATGCGATGCTGCGCCAGCGCATCCCAAAACGGCGCGCTGGTGGGGGTTTTGACGGGCATCGGGCGCTCGAAGGTGGCCATGTCGATCAGTCCCCCTCGAGGATCAGCGTGGTCTGCTCCGACAGGATGCCCCCGTTGCCGGACACGAAGGCGCGGTGGCAGTCGGCGACCTGGGCCGCACCCGCGCGGCCCATGATCTGGCGCGTGGCGTCGCAGACGTGGTGCATGCCGCCGGCCAGCCCGGCTTGCCCGAAGCCGAGTTGCCCCCCGGCCGTGTTGAGCGGGAAGTCGCCGCGGAAGGTCATGTCGTGGCTGGCGACGAACTCCATGCCCTTGCCCTTCTCGCAGAAGCCCGCGTCCTCCAGCGACAGCAGCACGGTGATGGTGTAGCAGTCGTAGATCGACACCATGTCCATCTGCTCGCGGCTCAGCTCCGTCATGGCGAACGCGGTGTCGGCGGCCTCGGCGATCGGCGTGTGCAGCAGGTCCTTGGCGTACGTCGGGGTCTTGAACGGCACGTGCTCGCCGAATCCCTTGATCCACACCGGTCGGTGACGCGCGCGGCCGGCCAGACCGGCGTTGGCGACGACGACCGCGGCGCCCCCGACGCAGGGCATGACGATCTCCAGCATGTGCAGCGGGTCGGCGATCACCGGGCTGGCCAGGACGTCGTCGACGGTGAGCGGCTTGTCCTTCCAGATCGCGCCCTCGGTGTGGTTGGCGTTGACCCGCTGATCGACGACGATCTTGGCCATCGCTCGCTCGTCGTACCCGTACACGGCCGCGTAGCGCTGGGCGACCTGCCCATAGGGCCCGTTCTGGCCGAGATTGCCGTAGGGGATCTCGAATTCGGCCTGGGGAGAGCCGTATTGGTTGCTCGACGAACCGAAGAACATCGCGTCCACCATCGGCCGGGGCTTCTTCTTCGACGAGGGGGTGATGTAGCGCGCCGGCAGCGCGCACAACACGGCGTCACAGATGCCCAGCTCGATCGCCGCGGCCGCCCGCCACACCATGGCGGCGGCGCTGGCTCCGCCGAGGTCCACGTGTTCGGCGAATCGCGCCCCGACGCCGAGGTATTCGGCGATGGTCGACGGCACGAAGATCTCCGACTCCGCCAGGTGCGACGCCACGATGCCGTCGACGACGTCACCGGGCAACCCGGCATCGGCGAGGGCGGCCGCGGAGAGTTGCGCCCATTGCTCGATGGCGAACGGCGCGGGCGTGGCCTTGTTGAGCCGTTCGGGCGGCAGTTCGACGTATCCGACGATCGCGGCCTCTCCGCGTAATCCCATGGGCCGTCCTACTTTCGGGGTAGTCCGAGGATCATCTGCGCGATGATGTTCAGCTGAATCTCCCGGGTTCCTCCGCCGATCAGTTCGGCGGGCAGGTGCAGGTACCGCTCGACGATGTCCGGGTCGGAGTCGGCGACCATCGCGGTGCGCCCGGTCAACCCCAGGGTGGCCTCGAACGTCCTGCGCAGCAGCACGTTCATGGCCACCTTGGCGATGCTCGACGCCGGGCCGGATGCCTGGCCGTCGAGCAACCGGATGGTTTCGCGCACCCCCAGCGCCTTGATCGCGTTGGCGTAGGCGTCGAGTTCACCGAGCGCCCGCAGCGCGTCGTCGCGGTCCGGCCCCGGTTCCGCCGCGAGCCGGCGCAGGGCGGCCGCCCGGTCGAACTTGACGTAACCGCTGATGGCCGAACGCTCTTCGGCCATGGTGGCGATCGCCAGGTTCCAGCCGTCGTTCGGGGCGCCCAGCAACATCTCGTCGGGGACGAAGACGTCGTTGAGGAACACCTCGTTGAAGTGCGCCTGCCCGGTGGCCGTTTTGATCGGCTGGACTTCGATGCCGGGCGAGGCCATATCCAGGATGAAGTAACCGATGCCACGGTGCTTGCCGGCTTCCGGGTCGGTGCGCGCCAGCAGGGCGCCGAGGTCGGCGTACTGGGCCAGCGACGTCCAGATCTTGTGGCCGTTGATCCGCCAACCGCCGTCGACCTTGGTTGCCCGGGTGGCCAGCGACGCGAGGTCGGAGCCGGCGCCCGGCTCACTGAACAGCTGGCACCAATGAATCTCGCCGCGTTGGGTCGGCGGAATCAGCTTTTCCTGCAGGTCTTTTGGTGCGGCGGCCAGCACCGAAGGCAGGATCCACTCGGCGATGTTCAGCGACGGCCGGACCAGCGCGGGTCGCTTGGCGAACTCTTCGTCGATGATGAGCTGCTTGAGGGGACCCGCATCGACACCCCACGGCGCCGGCCAGTGCGGCGCGATCAGCCCGGCATCGGCCAGCAACGTGCGCTGGGGCCCGGAGGCCTGGTCCGGGTAGTCGCCGTGCGGTGCCGGTATGTCGTTGGCCAACTGCATTGCGGCGTCAAGGGTCTCGGTAACCCAGGAACGGAAGTGCGCTTCCGCGTCCCCGAGGTCGACCGACATGTCGCGCTGCTGCGTGCAGGTCAGCTGACCGAGGCGCCGGGCCCAGCGATTCGCCGGCCCGATCGACGCCGCGAGGCTGATCGCCCGACGCCAGTAGAGATGCAGATCGTGCTCCCAGGTGAAGCCGATGGCCCCGAACATGGTCAGCGCGTCGAGCACCAGATCTGGCACGGGTGCGATCGCCATCACCGCCGCCCCGGCGGCGGCCATGCGGTGCTGGTCGATCGGTTCGTCGACGGCGCGGATTGCGTCCCAGGCTGCCGCCGTGGCCAGTTCGCTGCTGACCAGCAACATCGCGGCGTTGTGCTGCAACGCCTGGAAGGTGCCGATCACCTTGCCGAACTGTTCTCGGCTCCGCAGGTGCGCGGTGGCCGCTTCCACGCACCACTGCACGATGCCGCTCAACGCGCTGGCCAGGAGCCCCAACGTCACGCACCGAGCGCGGTCGGGATCGATGCCGGTGAGCACCTCGGAGCCCGCCGCGCGGTAGTCGTCGAGCCGCAACACCCCGGCGTCGGCGACGAGGTCCGTCCCGTTCACGGGTTCCGCTGTCACCGCCGGCTTTTCAGCGTCGACGACCACCCAGACCACGCCTTCGTCGTCCCCACGGGCGGCGACCAGGACCGTCTGCGCGGCGCACACGCCGGCGGTGACCTCCGACGCGCCGGTGACCGACCATCCTCCGCCCTCGGCGCGCGCGCGGAAGTCGCCGTCGTCGGGCAGCACGACGGCCGCGATCGCGCCCGCGGCCAGGCCCCGCACCAGTGCCTCGGCGGCCGGTGTCGTATCGGCCAGCAAGGCGACGGCCCCCGCGGCGACCGTCGGCAGGAGCGGCCCGGGCAGTAGCGCCTTGCCCGCCGCCTCCAGGACGCAGGCGGCGTCGATCAGCCGGCCGCCCTGCCCGCCCAGGTTCTCGGGCACGTGCACGGCGTGAAAACCGTTGCCGACGAGGGCATCCCACCATTCCAGGCGCCGGCCCGCCGCAAGATCATCGAAACTGTCTCGCGTGGCGGCGATGGGGGCATGCCGGCCGGCGAACTGTCCGACCGCATCGCTGAGCTCCTGTTGCTCCGGGCTCAATCCCAGGGTCACGACGACGGCCGAGTGGTGACTGAAGTTGGCCGCACCGACTGCTACCCTTCCGGCTAGAATGCCCTTACAAGACGGACCGTCTCGTCTTGTGGCAGACTACCGGGGCCAGTCAGGATATGTAAAGCGGGCCACCGCAGCAGCGAGGATCACCCAATGCCAAGCGATCTCACCCAGACGACCCCGCCGAGGCGTCGCAGCGAGAAGTCGCGCACGGCGATCGTCACCGCCACCCGCGAGCTCCTTCTCGAACGCGGATTCGACGGCCTGAGCATCGAGGCCGTCGCCGCCCGGGCCGGTGTGGGCAAGCAGACCATCTACCGCTGGTGGCCCAGCCGCCCGGCGCTGGTGGCCGACGTGATGCTCGAGGATGCCGACAGGCTGCTCGCATCGGTCAATCACACCGACGACCTGGCCGCCGACTTGGTCGGCTGGGTGCGAAAGCTCGCCAGAACTCTGACGACGGCCCGCGGCGCGGCGATGCTGCGCATCCTGACCGTCGCGGGCATGGAACACGAGGACACCGCCGTCAAACTGCGCGCCGGGTTCAGCGAGCCCCTGTACGAGAGCGTCCGGGCCCGGATCCTCGCCGACGGCATCGACGGCAACACGGCCGAGTCGGCCGCGGACGCGATCGTCGGGGGTGTCGTCTATCCGATCCTGTCTGACCCGCAAGGGTATTCACGACGCCGAGCCGAGCTCACGACCCGGTTCATCGTCGACGCCCTGGGCCGCCGAGGCTGACCAGGACCGCAATGGGCGCAGCAACGCGTTCTTCTTGTAATAGTGGTCCGCCATGCGCCGCATGATGTTGTCCAGCACGGTGACGGCCTCGTCGAGGAAGGGGCCCTTGTTCAGCATCACGCACTCGGCCCGTTCGCTCATCGCCGCGTCGCTGATCTCGGCGCGCGAGGGCAGGCCGGTCTTGGCAAGTTGTTCGAGAACCTGCGTCGCCCAGATCACCGGCAGGTGTGCGGCCTCGCACAGCCACAGGATCTCCTCCTGCAACTCGGCCATCCGCTCGTAACCGCACTCCACCGCCAGATCCCCCCGAGCGATCATCACCCCGGCCCGGGGCCGGCGCATCGCGGTGAGCAACAGCTGCGGCAGGTCTTCGAATGCGCGCCGGGTTTCGATCTTGAGGACGACGCCCAACCGGTGCCCGTCGAGCCGATCGAGTTCGTCGAGCAACCGCTCGACATCGGCCGGATTGCGAACGAACGACATGTCCACCAGATCCGCCAGTTCCACCACGGCGGCGAGGTCGGCGACATCGCGGTCCGTGAGCGCCGATATCGGCAGATCGGTGTCGGGCATGTTGATGCCCTTCCCCGCCTTGAGGCGGGCCTCCCCCTGCTCCGGACGGTCGATGCGCACGGTGAGCGCCTCGCGGGCGACCGACACCACCCGGCCGCCGATCTTGCCGTCGTCGAAGTGGACGGCGTCACCCGGCCGGGCATGGACGAACGCCTCCGCCAACGTGCATCCGATCCGGGGTTGGCCACCGGTCGGCGCCGGTGAACAGTCGCGGGTCAATTCCAGCAGGTCTCCGGCGCGCACCGACAGGCTGCGCTCCTTCTCCGGAAGCGGGCCCACTTCCGTTGCGTCGTCGGTGTTTTCGGCGCGCAGCACCGTCCCGCTCACCAGGTAGGTCGTCCGCCTGGTGGCGACCACGAATCCACCCGGGGCAGCCTCCAGAACGAGTCGCCGCCGGGATCCACGGGCGTCCCGCAGCGCCAGCACGTCGCCCGCCCCGCGGTTGGCCAGCCACGGCGCCGGCACCGTAACCACCGCCATCCCGGGTTCGGGTGGGTGCGCCGGCGCCTCGGTCGACGTCAGCCACGCCCGTGCCGGCGCGACGACCCGGCCGAGATCATCCCGGCGCGGACGCAGCTTCAGCACGCGAGGACCCGGCTCCAGTGGCCCGGTCCGCAGCTTGGGCCCCGCCAAATCCATCGCCACCAAGCAGGTCGTGCCGGCGCTGGAGGCCGCGTCCCGGACATGGCGGGCCATGGCCCGCCAGGCCCGCACGTCGTCGTGGGCGCAGTTGATGCGCGCGATGTTCATCCCCCGTCGCACCAACTCGCGCACCAACTCCGCGTCGGTCGCGGCCTGCGACGGCAGCGTGACCATGATGCGCGTCATGCGATGCGCCGGCCGCGGCCCAAGCAACTCCACCGTGCGTTGCCGCAACATCGTCTGCCCCTGCTCGATCGGCACCGCCGACGGTGGCGGCGGCTGCCAGTTCCCGTCCGCGATGGCGGCGACGGCGGCACGGACCGCGGCGAGTGTGGCCTGGACGTGCGCTTCGCTGCGACCCAACGACGACAGGCCGAAGTCCGCCAGGCTCGCCTGCAATTCGCGTAGGTCGAACTGGCGAATCGCCCAGTAATGCACGAGGTTTCGTGCGCTCGCCCGGTGTTCCGGTGCAATGGCCGGAAGCCACGCCGCCCAGGAACGCTCCGCGTCCCGCAGGCTGGTCAGCAGGCCGTCGATCTGCTCGAGCAACCCCGCCAGTCGCCGCTTGACATCGGTGTCGGCAGATTCCCGGGTGCTGGGGATCGATTGGCCGACCACACGCTGACCAGACACTGAAGCTCCCCATTCTGTGGCTTGACGGCCACACAGTGTTAACGTCGGCGTAACGCAAAATGCTCGAATCACCAAGGCACACAGGAAGTTACCGGCGCGACGGGCATCACGACAGGGACATTGGTCCCCAATACTGCTACTGCCGCGGCTGTCCGATCGTCACGGCGGCCAGGCCCTTGCTCACGCGATCCGGCAGGGATCCCCCGTGGCTCAGCCAATCGTCGAGGGCGATGCGCACGGTCGCCATGGCCAGCGCACCGATCAGGCGCGGCCTGGGGTCCTGCGGCGCCAGTCGCGGCAACCGCGGCGCGATGAGCTCGGCGATCGCCAGCTCGTAGCGCACATAGATGTGCAGTGTCCACGCGTCCAATGTCTCGGAAGACCTTGTCAGGGTGGCTAATTCGCGAATCTGGTCCTCGATGTCGACGAACCCGCCGGCCAGCTGCCCGAACGCGCCGACGACCGCGTCGGTGGCGCTCAGGTCTTTGGGCTGGGCGGCCAGGGCGGCGGTGATGCGGTTGAGCCAGTGGACGGTCATGCCCTCGGCGACGGCGTCTTCCTTGGAATTGAAATAGCGGAAGAAGGTCGCCCGCCCGATGTCGGCCGCATCGGCGATGCGGTCCACCGTCGTGCCGGCCAGGCCGCGTTCGGCGACCAGCGCAGCGGCGGCGGCGGCGATGCGCTGGCGCATCGCCGTGCGCTTCCGCTCAGCCAACGACGTCGTGACAGCCATTCCCCACCCTTTTCCGCGAATCGACCCCTAAAGCGTAAGACATAGTCTTAGCATGAGACGATGTCTCAAGCCCCCGATTCGTCCGCTCAGGTGGCCCCCGACGCGCGGGCCGCGTGGCAGTTCTTCCAGCAGATGGTCGCGGACGTCACCAAGATCGTGGCCGAGGACGCCGAGTCCGAGCGGGAACTGCTCGAGGGGCTGCGCCTGATCGCGCGCGTCTCCTCCCTCTGCGCGCAGATGTCGGTGGAGGCCGACCCGGAGCGGCCCTCATTCTTCGATATGTGTTCGGAGAACCGCATGATCGGCGGTCCGAATCCGGACGGCAACTACTACCTGGCGATGATCCGGGGCGACCGCGGCTACCGGATCACCGGCTCGCGGGGCAGCAGCGCCTACCTCGGGCTGCAGATCCTGGCCGGAACCGGACTCACGCCGCGCCGCATGGCCGGCTACGTCAGCGACGTCGATTTGGCGCTGCGCGCGGGCGAATTCGCGCTCGTGCTGTCGGCGGACGAACCCGCCGACCTCGCCGGCGCGCAGTGGGTGAAGATTCCCGACGACGCCTCGTCGGTGGTGGTCCGCGAGTACATCGGTGATCGCGCGCGCGAACAGCTCGCCACGCTGCGCATCGAGGCGCTCGACGCCGGGCCCCTGAGGCCGCTGACCGACGGCGAGCTGGCCGACCAGTTCACCGCGATGGCCTGGTCACTGATGAAGCTGGCGACGCTGCACCGCACCATCAAGCCCGAACTGCTCGACACGCCGAACACACTGCTCACGGCGGAGGCCGCCAACCTCGGCGCCGCCGACACCACCCCCGACAACCTGTACATGATCGGGACCTACCGGCTCGAAGGTGACGAGGCCCTGCTGCTCGACATCGCGCCCCCCGACACCCGCTACTGGAACGTCACGCTGGAGAACATCTGGCACGAATGCCTGGAACCCCGCGCCCGGCACAGCTCGGTGACCAACCGTGGCGTGACCCCCGATGCCGACGGCCGCGTTCGAATCGCGGTCTCCGCCAAGGATTTCGGCGTCGGCCACTGGCTGGACACCGGCGGACGGCACCGTGGCTTCGTCACCCTGCGCTGGCTCGACAACCCCAGCCCGCCGGACGTGGTGGTCTCGGTGCGCCGATGTGAGGAGCCGGCATGACGCTGCAGGACCGATTCGCCCCCGAACGGCTGATCGCCGCCGCCTGCGAGGAGGTGGGCAGCGACGACTTCGGCGCCGAGGGCTGGCGGCCGGGACTGCACCGCCTCACCGACGGGCTGATCAACGACGCGCGGCTGTCGGACATCGGCGTGGAGGTCGCCCACCTCGACATCATGCGCGCGCTGAAGAATCGTTTGGGCGTGATCGCCTGGCGCAAGCAACATCCCGAGATCGCCACCAAACCGATTGCGGCGCCGATATTCATCGTCGGCCAGCCCCGCACCGGAACCACCATCCTCTATGACCTGCTCGCCCAGGACCCCGAGCTGCGCGCCCCGCTCACGTGGGAGGTCGACGAGCCCTGCCCGGTGCCGCAACCGGATACCTACCACGACGACCCGCGCATCGCGCAGGCCCAGGCCAGCATCGACCTGTCCGAACAGATCATGCCGGGGTTCCTCGCATTTCATCCGATGGGCGCCCTCGTCGGGCAGGAGTGCGTCCGCATCACCGCCGGCGAATTCGTCAGCATGATCTTCACCGTGCAGTACCGCCTGCCCAGCTACTACCGCTGGCTGCTCTACGAGGCGGACCACGCGGGTGCTTACCGTTACCATCGAATCTTCCTGCAGCATTTGCAATCCGGCGTGCCGGGCCAGTGGCTGCTGAAATCTCCGGCGCACCTGTGGCAGCTCGACACGCTGCTGGCCGAGTACCCGGACGCGTTGATCGTGCAGACCCATCGCGACCCGCTCAACGTCATCTCGTCGATCGCCGCCCTGACCCACCACCTGCGCCGGATGTGCAGCGACGAGTCCAGCATCGCCGAGTGCGCGGCCCAGTCCTACGAGGAGATCGTCGTCGGCCTGGAGCGCGAGATGGCCCTGCGCGACAGCGGGGCGGTGCCGGCGGACCGCGTGATCGACGTGCAATACAGCGACTTCATCAACGATCCGTGGACCACGATCAAAGACATCTACCAACGGCTGGACCGCGACCTGCGCCCCGATGCCGAGCAGAAGATGCGCGCGTTCCTCGCGGCCCATCCCGGCGACGGCGGCCGCGGCCGCTACACCTGGTCCGACACCGGGCTGCGGGAGGGCGAGGTGCGGGAGCGGGTGCGCGCCTACCAGGACCGCTACGCGGTCCCCACCGAGACGCTGCGCTGACCGCGTCGCCGTCGAACACCGTTGCGACGCTTGGGGTCTGCGACCGAGTAGGATCGCCGCAACGCGACAGGAGCGGCCATGGACGAAGACTGCCTGAAGCTCACCACTTATCTGGCCGAGCGGCGTCGGACCGACGACGGCTTCGTCTCCGACGTGCTGCTCGACCTCTACGCGCGCCATCGCATCGCCTGCGGCGTGGTGCTGCGCGGCATCGGCGGCTTCGGCTCCGGGCGGCACCTGCGAACCGACGAATCACTGACCTTGTCCGAGGATCCACCCGTCGCGATCGTGGCCGTGGACACCCGGGCGAAGATCGAGGCCTTGCTGGACCCGGTGCTCGCCATCAAGCAGCGCGGCCTGGTCACGTTGGAGCGGGCCCGGCTATTCCGCGGGGACGGGGCCGTCCCGGGGCCGCCGGAGCTCCCCGACGAATTGCGCGAAGCCGTCAAGTTGACCGTCTACGTCGGCCGCAAGGAACGCGTCAACGGCACCCCGGCGTATGTCGCCATCTGCGACCTGTTGCATCGCCGCCGGATAGCCGGTGCGTCGGTCCTGCTGGCGGTGGACGGCGTCACGGACGGGCGGCGGCACCGGGCCCGCTTCTTCGGCCGCAACGCCAACGTGCCGATGATGATCGTCGCCGTCGGCTCGGGCGAGCGCATCGGCGGCGTGCTGCCGGAACTGGCGGGGCTGCTCCGGCGCCCCATGTTCACGCTCGAGCGGGTGCGCGTGTGCAAACGCGACGGCGAACTCCTCGAGCGGCCACACGCCCTGCCCGGGGTCGACGAACGCGGTTTGCCGCTCTTTCAGAAGCTGACCGTCTACACGTCGGAGTCGGCACTTCACGGCGGGGTGCCGATTCACCGCGCGATCGTGCAGCGGCTCCGTCAGCGCGACGCGCCCGACGGGGCGACGGTGGTGCGGGGCATTTGGGGATACCACGGGGACCATCAACCGCACGGTGACAAGTGGTTCTCGCTACGCCGCCGCGTCCCCGTGGTCACGATCGTCGTCGACACCCCGGCCAACGTCGCCGAATCCTTCGCCGTGATAGACGAATTGACCCGCGACGACGGGCTGGTGACCAGCGAGATGGTGCCGGCGGTGGTGTCGGACGATGACGCCGACGAGGGACCGCCGCGGATGGCCGACCACCGCTACTAGCGGCGATCGCGAACGCGGCTCGCCGCCACGGGTCGGGTCAGCCGGCGACCGAGGCGTCGTAGATCGACTGGATCGCCTTGTCCAGCGTGGCGTTGAACTGCTCGTCGGACTGGTCGACCGTCAGTCCCTCGGTGAGCGCGCGGCTGAAGCTGGCGATCAGGCCCGTGTTCTTCGCCAGCAGCTCGTTGGCTTCCTCGCGGGAGTAGCCGCCGGACAGGGCCACCACGCGCATCACCTTCGGGTGCTCGATCAGCGGGCGGTAGAAGTTGACCTCACTGGGCAGGCTCAGCTTGAGCATCACGCGCTGACCCTCGGGCACGTTCTCGAGCTGCTTGGTGATCTCGTCGCGCAGGATGGCCTCGGCGTCGGCCTTGTCCGAGATCGAGATGGTGACCTCGGGCTCGATGATGGGCACCAGGCCGTGCGAGAGCACCTGATGGGCCAGCTCGAATTGCTGGGCGACCACGGCGGCGATGCCCTCGGCGTTGGCGCCGCCGATCACCGACCGTTCCTTGGTGCCGAAGACGCCCTTGCTCACGGCGCGCTCCAGCAACTCGTCCAGTCCCGGGATCGGCTTCATCAGTTGCACGTCGTCGGACGCGTCGGCCAGGCCCTTGTCGATCTTGAGGATGGGCACCACGCCCTTGGTCTCCCACAGGTAGGTGGTCGACGGCTTGCCCTCGATCTCACGGTCCATGGTCTGCTCGAAGAGGATGGCGGCCAGCACCCGGTCCCCGGTGAACGCCGGCGACGTGATGATCCGCGATCGCATCTGGTGAATGAGGTCGAACATCTCCTCTTCGGAGGAGTACGCGTCGTCCTCGATGCCGTAGAGGCGTAGCGCCTTCGGCGTCGAGCCGCCGCTTTGGTCGAGCGCCGCGATGAATCCCTTCCCCGACGTCATCCGGTCCGCCTGCTTCTCGTTCGGCATGGACGTCCTCCACTCCCTCGTGGTCCCGTGCGGTCACGGCGCCTACGGTGCTGCGCACCCCTGAAATGATCGTGCCGATCATATTCGGCCGGTCAGAGCCCCGGGGAGGCCGGTCGTCACACCTCGGCTTGGTGCGGCCGCGGGGAGTCGGGCCTGGCGCGCCACAGCGCCATGCGATCAAGGAGCCCGTCGCGCAGAACCAGCGAGTGAAAGAGCACGGCGCACATGTGCGCGGTGAACGTGAGGAACAGCAGGAATGCGAAGGCGCCGTGGCACTCGCGCAGCACCGCGAAGACGTCGATGCGGTGCGGCGCGATGCCGGGCAGCCGCAGCGGACCCGCCAGCGTGACCGGGAACCGCGCGGCCGACAGCATGGCCCAGCCGGTGAGGGGTTGCACCAGCAGCAGGGCGTAGAGCAGGTATTCGGACCACGTCGCGACACGCCGCTCGGCGCGGCCCATCGTGGCCAGAAACGGCGGCGGCCGGTGGGTGAGCCGGTTCGCCAGCCGCACCACGGCGAATACCAGGATCAGCACGCCGAGCGGCCGGTGAATGGCCAGCAGCAGCGGGTAGTAGCTGAGCGCCGCGACCATGGTGACGCCGATGAGCAGTTGCGCGATCACCATCGGCGCCATCAGCCAGTGCAGCAGCCGGGACGGCAGCGCGAACCGGGCCGCGGCCGGGCTTTCCTTCACCACAGCACCCGCGAGACGTCGACTTCGCTGGGCGTTTTCGGCTCCTCGGCGCGGCGGGTGAACGAACGGGCGTAGACCGCCGACCTCGCGGCGAGCAACGGGTCGTCGGAGGCGGCGATACCGTCGGGCAGGACCAACGGGTCGAAGTTGATATCGCGGGCGTTGCCGGGCGCCTCCGTCTGCACGGCCGTGATGGTGATGGTGCCGGCGTCGATGGTGCGGCGCGACGCCGGCCAGGCTTTCGTGGCGTCGTGGGTCGGATCGCCCGGCTCGCCGATGGTGAGCAGCAGCCGCCAGCTCAGCGGCCGCTGCGCGAGCGCGCGGATGAGGTCGTCGAACAGGTAGTCCTTGCCCGGGGACGGCGCCGGCACGCCCGCCGCTTGCCGCGGGACGGCGGCCCAGCGCACCGGGACGGTCGCTCCGGCGTCGTTGGTGAACCGGAAGGCGTTCAGCCCGTGAAAGGGGCTGTCGGCGAACCCCGCGCTGGGCGGGGCCTGCTTGATCAGCTTCATGGCCGCGACGGTCTCGGGATGGCGGCCGAGGAATGCGGCCATCTTCTCCGGGTCGGGCTTGCCGGTCTCGGGCACGGGCCGGGACGCGAGCAGCCGGTCGTAGAACCCCTCGGGCGTGCTGTCCGGGAAGACGGGGATGTTGATCATCGCCGTGCGCCATTGCTGGCCGCCGGGGCCCTGGAAGAGCAGGCCGAGGCCGCGCACCGTGGCGGCCGCGTCCGCCTGATCCGGCAGACCGCCCGAAAGGGAGAACCGGCCGATCACCGGCACGGTTCCCGCTCCGAAGACCGCCGCCCGGCAGACCGCCGCCCCCGCCCCGCTGCTGGCGAACGTCCCGACCGCGCTGAGCCCCTTCGCGTGATTCCGGCGAAAACCGTCGTGACGTCCGTAGACGTGTTCGAAGCGGTCGGCGAACCGGGGTGGTGTCAGCGCGCCCGGCCGCAGCCAGCCACCGGCATAGGCGAACCCACCTACATCCACCGCGGCGACGCCGGCCACGGCACCCATGCCGAGCAAGGCGCGCCGCCGCGTCAACGCGTCTGCGAGGGGCCGGGCGGGCTCGCCGGGCGGATCGCCCTGTTCGCCACCGCCGTCACCGGGCTCCACGACCACCACCCTTCGGGGTTTGTGCAGGCCAGGGGGCCCGGGCTGGACCGGAATCCGGAGGAGGTAATTCACGCACGGGCCGACGCCCTGCGCAACTTCTGCGGTGAGGGTCGCACACACTCACAGGACGTCACCGGGCGCCGATTCGTTCACTCGTTTTGGGTGTGGTTCCCCGCGTGTCATACCATCGAATAAACAACTTGCGGCTGCATCTGTAGCTGGCGCGCAGATCGTCGGGGTGTGTCTCCTCCGACGGGCAAGCGATTTCCGCGGGGTTGAACAAGCAGCCCCCGGCTTGGCAGCGGCTGTTTTGAGAGCTAGCAGTCTCCCAACGGGGGACCGATTGTGAGTGATAGACCATGGGCGAACTAACTGGCGATCCGATAGATCCGACCGCTTTCTCGGTGGGAAAACAACAGGTAGATCAGGCGGTCGTGCTCACCGTCTCGGGTGAGGTGGACATGCTCAGCTCCCCGCACCTGGCCGAAGCGATCCAGACCGCGCTGGGGGCGAAGCCCGCCGCGCTCATCGTTGACCTCACCAAAGTGGACTTCTTGGCGTCGGCCGGGATGACGGTCCTGGTCACGGCGCAGGCCGAGACCGAGCCGCCGACCCAATTCGCGGTGGTCGCCAACGGCTCGGCGACGAGCAGGCCGATCAAACTGATGGGAATCGACAGCGTGCTTGCGCTCTACAGCTCGCTCGACGACGCGCTGAGCGGCATCGCTGGTGGGTGAACCTCGAGATGGGGGCACAGCTGGGAACGATGGGGCGCTCTGATCACCAGCCGCACGATGTGTCAATCAGCGACGACCGATCCCGTTTCGTACGGAGCAGGGTCGCCGCCGACCCCCGCAGCGCCGCTCGCGCTCGAGCCGAGTTCGGCGTCTGGCTCGAAACGCACTTCACCCTCGATACCGACCGCTTCAGCGACGTTCTGCTGGCGGTAAACGAAGCCATCGCCAACGCGGCGGAGTTCGCCTACTGCGACGCGTCCCAGCCCGGAACCCTGGACGTCACCGCGGCCTACGACCGCCGGTCCGACACCCTGGCCGTCACGGTCGACGATCGCGGCCGCTGGCGCCAGCAGCTCCCGCCGCACTACCAGCAGCAACTCCGCGGACGCGGCATCCCGCTGATGGAGGCGCTCGCCGACGATGTGACCATCGACCGCACGCCGCACGGGACCCGCGTCGCGTTGACGTGGACCGATCTCACCCGCCAGCCCGGCGCGTAAGCCCGGTTGATCCGCTTTGGGGATCCGCTTGATTCGCAATGCAATTCGTGGTTTTCCACAACGGGTCCCGTAACATCTGCGCCATGCAGCCTAGCCGCTGGTGGGGCGACGACCGCGCGATCCTCGATGACGACGAGGCCCGCCGGCGCATCCTGGACGCGGCGGGCCGGTGCATCGTGCATCGCGGCAACACGCAATTCCGGATGGGCGAGGTGGCCGACGCGGCGGGCGTGTCCCGGTCCACGGTGTACCGGTACTTCCCGGGCCGCGACGACGTCCTGCTGGGGCTGATCCTGGCGCGGGTCGACCACGCCCTGGGCGAGCTGGTGCGCTCGCTGGCCGATCCGGACGATCCGGTGCGCGCGGTTCCCGAGATGGTGCTGGCCCGCGTCGAGTCGGTCAACGGCGACCCACTGAACGAGGCGCTGTTCGCCGCCGAGAGCACCGCCGTGGCGACGGCCCTGGAGAAGGGTTCCGAGCCCATCGTGGAGACGCTGTTGCGGCACTACCAACCGTTGCTGCAGCGGTGGCAGTCGGCGGGTCGCCTGCACGCCGACCTCGATCCGCGGTCGGTGGTGCAGTGGCTGCACGCCACCACGCTGTTTCTGCTGGCGCCATCGTGGCGGTTCCGCCCCGCCACCGACAAACGCGCGTTCGTCGAGCAGTTCGTGGTGCGGGCGCTCGTACCGGAAGTCAGACAATAACGCCGGATTGTCTGATGTCCGGACGTTCAGGTATTTTTGCCTGACCCCGTGCCGCGACGTCCCCCCGGCTCGCGGTGCGGGTGCCATGTCCCCCACCGAGAAACGAACGCATGAACAACCCTGTGTCCCAAGCCCTTTCGGCCGTCGGGCTGGCCGCGCACCTGGGCCGCGGGGTGGGTCGGCTGGCCACCGACGCGGCGGTCGGCGGCCTCGTGGGGTTGCCGCGCCGGGTGCAGGACGTCGACGCGGCGGTGCTCTCCAGAGTCATGCGCACCACCGTCAAATCCGTCCGGGTGCTCGGCAGCGGCGCCGGGACATCGTCGCGGGCGCGGTTGGTGCTGACCGGGAAGAACGTCCCCGACTCGGTGTTCATCAAGCTCGCGGCCACGACCGCGGCCACCCGGCTGATGGGCGAACTGGGCCGGCTCGGCCAGACGGAAGTGCGGTTCTACAACCAGCTCGCGCCCCAGGTGGTCGGCGCCCCGCATGCCTATGGCGCGGCGTTCGATCCCTGGACCGGCCGCTACCTGGTGGTGCTGGAAGACCTGCCGGTCGAGTCGTGCGAATTCCCCGACACCCTGCACCCGCTGTCGCCCGACCAGGCCAGCTTGATCGTCGAGTTGCTGGCCGACTTGCACGCGACATTTTGGAATCGACTCCCCCGGGACGGCCGCGGCCCGCTGGGCTGGCTCTACACGCCCTCCGGTGACGTCACCTCGTTGCTGACCGGTTCGCTGATGCACGCCTCGATCAAGCGCCTCGCCGGGCGCACCGACATCCCCGTGGACAATGGCCGTTTCATCGCCGACAACTACCGCGCCGTCGCGGCGCTCATCGACTCTCCCCCGCACACCGTCATGCACGGCGACGCCCACCCCGGGAACATGTACTTCCACGGGGGTAAGGCCGGACTGCTGGACTGGCAGGCCGTGCGGCGCGGGCACCCGTCCCGGGAGCTGGCCTACACGCTGATCACCAGCCTCACCCCCGAAGATCGCCGAACGACCCAGCGCGAGCTGCTCGACGACTACCGGCGCGGGCTCGCGGCGGCGGGCGGACCCGAACTGGACCGCGACGACTTGTGGCGGCGGTTCCGGCAGGGCGCGCTGTACGCCTACGTGGCGGCCCTGATCACCGCCGGGATGGGCGGCATGCAGCTCGAGGGCATCGCGATGGAGGGGCTGCGGCGCGGCGTCGCGGCGCTCGACGATCTGGAAACGGTCGCGGGGCTGAAAAGCTCCCTCTGACGTAACGAGTTTGGGCCGAACCTATTGCGATGACGCCCGCACGAGTTACGCTACTTCCCGTAGCGTAATGCTGCGGGTCTTGTGCGTCTTCCGCCCATCGCGGCAAGGAGAGTCTGATGTTCGATCTGAAGATCACCGGCGGCACCGTCGTCGACGGCACGGGCGCGGAGCGCTATCGCGCCGACGTCGGCATCAAGGATGGCAAGATCGTCGACGTCATCCGGCGCGGCCCCGGCGACCCCGCGATGGCGGGCGAGGCGGCCGAAACCATCGATGCGACAGGGCGTGTGGTCGCCCCCGGCTTCGTTGACATCCACACCCATTACGACGGCCAGGTCAGCTGGGACAGCCTGCTCGAGCCGTCGAGCGGTCATGGCGTCACCACGATCGTGACCGGCAACTGCGGCGTGGGCTTCGCCCCGGTGCGGCCCGGCACCGAGCAGTGGCTGATCGAGTTGATGGAGGGCGTCGAGGACATCCCCGGCACCGCGCTCACCGAGGGCATCACCTGGGGCTGGGAGACCTACCCCGAGTACCTCGATGCGATCGGCAAGCACAAGTTCGCGATCGACGTGGGCAGCCAGGTCGCCCACGGCGCCATCCGGGCCTACGCGATGGGCGAGCGCGGCGCCCGCAACGAGCCGGCCACCCCTGCGGACATCGAGGCGATGGGCCGGCTGGTCCGGGAGGCGATCGAGGCCGGCGCGCTCGGCTTCTCGACGTCGCGCACGATGGGGCACCGCGCCATGGACGGCGAACCGGTGCCGGGCACCTACGCGGCCGAGGACGAGCTGTTCGGCCTGGGGCGGGCCATGGCCGCGGGCGGCCAGGCGGTGTTCGAGCTGGCCCCGCAGGGATCCGCGGGCGAGGACATCGTCGCGCCCAAGAAGGAACTGGACTGGATGCGGCGGTTGAGCGCCGAGATCGACCGGCCGGTGTCGTTCGCGCTGATTCAGGTGGACGCCGACCCGAACCTGTGGCGCGAGATGCTGGACCTCTCGGCGGACGCGCACGCCGACGGCGCCCGGTTGTACCCACAGGTCGCGGCGCGCCCGTTCGGCATGATGATCGGATTCCAGGGCCACCACGGCTTCAGCCACCGCCCCACCTATCGCCGGCTGGCGGCCGAGTGCAGCCGGGAGGAACTCGCGCAGCGGCTGGCCGATCCCGCGGTGAAGGCCGCCATCCTGGCCGACGAGGACCTGCCCGCCGACCCGACGCTGTTGTTCGACGGCATGTTCGCCCTGGTGCAGCACTCGCTCGGGCGGCTCTACGCGCTGGGCGACCCACCCGACTACGAGCCCACCGCCGACCGCACCGTCGCGGCGATCGCCAAGGCCCGCGGCGAGGACCCGCTGTCGACGCTGTACGACCTGATGCTCGAACGGGACGCGACGGCGATGCTGATGCTGCCGCTGTTCAACTATGCCGACGGCAACTGCGACGCGATTCGGGAGATGCTGCTGCACCCCGCCGGCGTGCTCGGGCTGTCCGACGGCGGCGCCCACTGCGGAATGATTTGCGACGCTTCGTATCCCACGTTCCTGCTGACGCACTGGGCGCGCGGCCGGCGCCGGGGCGACAAGCTGTCGCTGGAGTACGTGATCCGCAAGCAGTCCCGCGACACCGCGCACCTGTTCGGCCTCACCGACCGCGGCACCATCGAGCCGGGCAAGAAGGCCGACATCAATGTGATCGACATGGACGCCCTGACGCTGCATCCCGCGGCGATGGCCTTCGACCTGCCCGCCGGCGGCAACCGAATCCTGCAGGGCGCCAGCGGTTATGCGGCCACCATCGTCAGCGGAACCGTGACCCGGCGCGACGACGTCGACACCGGGGCCCGCCCCGGCCGGTTGGTGCGCGGAGCGCGCTAGGCCTCCGCGCATGACCGCGCCACCCGGCAACCCGGCCCGCACCCGCTCGAACGTCCAAGAGGACGCGATCGGCACTCCGCCGGAAAGCCCGACGCTGGTGCCGGCGCAGCGGTACTACTCGCCCGCCTTCGCCGCGCTCGAGGTCGAGCGAATGTGGCCGAAGGTTTGGCAACTCGCCTGCATGGTCGACCATGTCGCCGAGCCGGGCGATTACTTCGAGTACCGGTGCGGACCGTACGGGGTGCTGATCGTTCGCGGCGACGACGGAGTGCTGCGCGCCTTCCAGAACGCCTGCCGCCACCGCGGCAACTCGGTGTGCGTGGGCTCGGGTTCGGGGCTGCGCGAGCTCAAGTGTGGCTATCACGGGTGGACCTGGGACCTGGGAGGAACGCTCAAGCGGGTGCCCAACCGTAAGGGCTTCGGCTCGCTCAAGATGTCTGACTTCCCGCTGGTGCCGGTGCGGGTGGACACCTGGGAGGGACTCGTCTTCGTCAATCTGGACCTCGACGCGATACCGCTGCTCGACTACCTGGAGGCGGTACCCGAGGACATCGCCTGGTGCCGGCTCGGCGACTTCCGCTGCTACGCCACGCTGACCGTCGAGGTCGAGGCCAACTGGAAGACGATCGCCGACGGCTACAGCGAGACCTACCACATCCAGACGCTGCACCCGGAATTGCTGCGCTGCGTCGACGACATCCATGCGCCGCAACGGATCTGGGGCCACACCGGCAAATCGGACCAACCGTACGGCGTGCCGAGCCCCCGCTTCCAGGGCGCGCTGAGCGACGAAGAGGTCTGGGACGCTTACGTTTACACGCAGGGCGCGCTGATGGGCGCCGCCGAAGGCACCCCCTTCCCCGCCGACGGACGCGAGCCCGGGCATACGGTCCAGGACCTGATCGCCGCACACACCCGCGCGTTCGCCGCCAGTCGCGGGGTGGACCTCGATTGGGCGGACACCGACCGGATCACCCGGCTGCACCAGTACAACGTCTTCCCCAACATGACGCTGCTGACCAACGCCGACCACCTCACGATCATGTGCTCGCGGCCCGGCCACGATCCCGACCATGGCGAGCTGGTGATGTTCCTGATGACGCGGATGCCGCCGGGCGCGGCGCGCGCCAAGCCGACCGATGTCCGGGTGACCGCCGGTGAGGCCGAGCCCGGCGTGGTGCTCACCCAGGACATCCGGGTGCTCGCGGGTCTGCAGCGCGGCATGCATCAACCGGGTTTCACCCACTTGGTGCTGTCCAACGAGGAGCGGCGCGTGATCAACACGCACCGCAACTTGGAGCGTTATCTGGACCTACCCCAGTCCGAGCGGATGACCGGCGGCGTGACGAATCAGTCGGACCCCACTTGATTGGTGTAGACACGCCGTAATCGGCCCGATGCGATTTAGAATCCCTTTCGTGATGACCCCGTCAAACCCGTGGGGGGACGACCGAGGGCAACTCGCGCATCAGCTACAGATGCGATATCAACCACTCGCGCGAAGACGCGCGCGCCGAATGTGCCACAACTTCGCGCGCGTCGGCGTGCGCACCGCACCCGACCGCGTGCGGGAGATGCTGGCGGGGGCGCCCCTGGCCGCTCATGAAGTGGTGGACGTCCATTTCGCGCTGATCGCGCTGCAGTTCGACCGCGAAACGCGCGCCGCCCGATACAAGCGGCTGAAGCGACAGGGCGCCCGGTCGATGCTGTTCGCCGGGCTGGTCCTGGTGGTGTTGAACTTCCTCATGTGCATGGCGTACGTCATGCTCAACCTGGCCGAGCAGGCGGCTCCGCTGTAGCCCTGGGGCCGCCTCAGCGCGGGACGACGATGCCGTTGTCGTAGGCGTACACGATCGCCGCCGCGCGGTCGCGCAGGTCCAGTTTTCCGAAGATCCGGCCGATGTGGCTCTTGACGGTGACTCCCGAAATGCAAAGCTCGTCCGCGATCTCGGCGTTGGAGAGGCCCCGGCCGATCAATGTCAGCACGTCCAGTTCGCGGGTGGTCAGCTCGGCGATCGCGGCGCCGCGGGGCCCGGGGGCGGCTTTGCGGTAGGTGGTCAACACCCGCTCGGTGACCGCGGGATCCAGGTAGCTGTCGCCCCTGGCGACGGCCCGCACCGCGCGGATCAGTTCCTCGGCGGACGAGTCCTTGAGCACGAACCCGGCCGCCCCGGCCCGCAGCGCCTCGGACAACAGCTCGTCCTCGTTGAATGTGGTCAGCGCCAACACCGGCGGGGTGCCGCCGAGCCCGCGCGTCGCCTCGATGCCGTCGACGCGGCGCATGCGCAGATCCATCACGATGACGTCGGGTCGGTGCGCGGCCACCGCCGCGGGCACCTCGTCGCCGTCGGAGCATTCCGCGACGATTACGAAACCGTCCTTGCGCCGCAGGATTCGGCGCAGCCCCGAGCGCACCAGATCCTGATCGTCGACGAGCAGGACGGTGATCTCGTGGTTCGCGGCCGCGTCCGGGATCACGCCTTGCACCACCACGGTCGCCAGCCCGCGTCACCCTCGTGCAGGGGTATGTCGGCGCGCACCGACCATCCGGTGTCGGTCGGGCCGGCCTCGATGGCCCCGCCCAGCAGCTCGACGCGCTGGCGCATGCCGCGCAACCCGCGTCCCTCGGCGGATCGTGGCGCGGCTATGGCCACCGGCTGGCGGTTGTCCACCGTGAGGCTCGCGGAGGCCACCGAGATGCTCAGCGCCACAGTCGATTTCGAGTCGGGCGCGTGCTTGGCGATGTTGGCCAGCGATTCCTGGGTGATGCGGTAGAGCGCGAGCCCGACCGCCGCCGAGACGCGTTCGATGGCGCCGTCGATGTGCAGCGTGACGTCCAGGCCGGCGCGCTGAAAATCCGCGACCAGGACGCCGACGTCGTCGACACCGGGCTCCGGTGCGGTCTGGGCGGCCCTGGTCGGTGAGTTGTCCAGCAGCCCCACCGTGCGCCGGATGTCGGCCATCGCCTGCCGGCCCAGGCGTTCGGCCTGTTCGAGCGCCTCGATCGCGTCGTCGACGTCGCGGTCCTCCTGCAGTCCGCGACGCGCGCCCGTCACGTGCAGCAAGGTGATGCTCAGCGAGTGGGCGATGACGTCGTGCACCTCGCGCGCGATGCGCCGCCGCTCGTCGGCGGCCGCGTGTTCGGCCAGCATCTTCTGCGCCTCGATCTGTTCGGCCAGCAACAACCGTTGGGTCCGCATGACGTAACCGAGCAGCCACCCCGCCCCGAGGAACGCCAGGTACAGCCCCACCGCGTCGAGGCGATGCAACCCGGCGGCGGCCAGCAGCAGCGCGACCGCCGATGCGCCGGCCAAGAGCCCGCCCGCGATGGAGCTCAGTGTCGCAATGGACAACACCATCAGCACCAGCAGCGCCGGGGCGAAGTCGGCGTGAATGGGTGTCGACGTCCCGAACAGCATCACGGCGGTGGCCGTCGACCACGTCGCCCACATCAGCGCCGGGCTGAGCTTGGTGTTGAGGAAGAAGAACACCAAGGTCGGCGCGATGGACAACCCGAACGCGGCCAGCCCGACTGGCAGATCGGCGGAGGGGCGCTGCAGGATCGCGATCACCGCACCGCCGACATGGCTGACATCGACGGCCAGATACGACGCCCAGGTGAGACCGACGGGAATCAGCTCGCCCCGGCGGCGGAACTGTTCGCGAACGGATTCCGCTGCGGCACGCAACATCGTCCAATCCTAAAAGAGCGCGCCACCTGCCCACATCATGCTGTGGGCGGCTAGCGCCTCCGCCCGTGGTAGGAGGCAAAGACTGCACTTCGGCACGACGCGCGGCCGGCGGCCGCCTTCCTAGCGTTTCAGTCATGACATGGACACTGCTGCACGACCGGATGGCCTTCATGGCCCAGATGATCAAAGCCGCCGAGACCGATCCCGAGGCGGCGCTTACGTTGGCCGCCAACTCATCCGAGGTGTCTCGCCTGTTCGGCGACCAGGAGGGGCTGCTGCTGTCCCTGGGACAGCGCTGGATCACCATGCTGGTGGCCAAACTCGATCAGGCGGCGCACGAGGGCGTCCCGGCCGAACAGGTGCGGGCTGCGCTCGAGGCCGCCGAGCCGGGCCTGCATGCCCTGGTGCGGATCGGCTCGCGGCGCTCGCTGCGGGTCCGCTCGCTGTCCCGGGGCGAGCACGTCGCCGTGGGACTCTTCGGCGGTCCGACCGGCGATCGGCAGACCGTTGCATGAGGAAAGCGGAATACTCGCGCGGCTGACCGGTCGCTACGCGATCCTGATCGTTGGCCTTTGGGTGTTGGCGGCCGCGGCGGCCAACCTGGCGGCGCCGCAACTGGAGCGGGTGGTCGATTCGCACGCGCGATCCTTCATGCCCACCGACGCGCCGAGCGCCGTCGCCGCCACCCGGGCCGCCCAGGTGTTCAACCAGACACCCAGCAACAACTTCGTTTACGTTGTGCTGGAACGTGATCGGGCGCTCACGCCGAGTGATCGCCAGTTCTACGACGCGATGACGGCGGCGCTGGGGTCCGACCGGCGGCACGTGTACGCGGTGACCGATCTGTGGTCGCAGCCCGCCACCGCGGCCGGGGCCCAAAGCTCGGACGGGCGGGCCGTCAGCGTCATGGTGCGGCTCGCCGGCATGCTCGGCACCGCCCAGGCGCGCGACTCGGTGAACGCCGTCCGCGCCACCGTCGCGAAACTCGGCCCGCCGGCCGGCCTGCACGTCCATGTCACCGGGCCCGGCGCCACCATCGTCGACGAATTCTCCGCGATCGATCGGCAGATGCTCGGGATCACCGCCGCCACCATCGGTCTCATCCTGCTGTTGCTGCTGGTCGTGTACCGGTCGCCCGTCGCGGCGGCCATCCCGCTGATCTCGGTCGGCCTAGCCCTGGCCCTGGCGCGCGCCGTCGTCGCCGCGCTCGGGCAATCCAATGTTGTTGAGGTGTCGCTGTTTTCGGTGGCGCTGATGGCGGCCATGACCCTGGGCGCCGGCACCGACTACGCGATCTTCCTGGTGGGCCGCTACCACGAGGGGCGGCGGCGCGGCGTAGCGCCGGCGGAGGCGCTGCGGCAGGCCTACCGTTCCATCGCCCCGGTCGTGATCGGTTCGGCGCTGACCGTCTCGGTGGCACTGGCGTGCCTGGTGTTCGCCAAGGTGGGCTCGTTCCGCAGCGCCGGCTTGCCCTGCGCCATCGGCATTCTGGCGACCATGGTCGCGGCGCTGACGCTGACGCCCGCCCTGATGAGCCTGGCGACCCGCCGCGGGTATCTCGAACCGCGGCCGTCGACAACGGCGCGGCGCTGGCGGCGCGTCGGCACGGCCGTGGCCCGCTGGCCCGGCCCCATCCTGGTCACCGCGGCAGGGCTGACCCTGCTGGTCGCGCTGCCGCTGGCCGGCATGCGGGTCGGTTTCAACGAGCCCGCCGCCACGCCATCGGCCACCGATTCCAACCGCGGCTACGCCAGCGCCGACCGGCATTTCGCGGCCAACGCGCTGTTGCCCGACGTCGTCGTGATCCAGGCCGACCACGACCTGCGCAACCCGGCCGGCCTGATCGCCATCGAGCGAATCACGCGCCACATCATGGCCGTACCGGGTGTGCGGGCGGTCCAGTCCGCCAGCCGGCCCGACGGCAAGGTGCCCGAACAGGCGACGCTGAGCTATCAGGCCGGCGTGCTCGGCCGCCAGTTCGGTGACACCGTGGACTCGCTGACCCGACGCCTGCAGCGAGTCTCCGAGCTCGACGCCGCGCTGGCGCAGACCCAACTCGCGGTCGACGGCCTCGGGAACGGTTTGCGCGGCGGCAGCGCGGGATTGGCGGACATGTCCGGCGCCGCGGACGACATGCGCGCCGGGATGGACGGGCTGCAGCGCAACGTCACCACGGTGTCGGGCTACCTCGACCCGTTGCGGGACTTCGTCGGGCGCACCCCCGATTGCGCCGCCAATCCGATCTGCTCGACGGTGGACCGGGTGCTCCAGCCCGTCGATAGCCTTGTGCAGACGTCGGCGCGCCTCAACGACGGCGCCGCGAAGCTGACCGCCGGATCGAGCACCGCCGCCGCGGCGATGGCCGGCCTGCCGCAAAGCGTGACGACGATGAAAGATGCCTTGGGGCAAGCCCGTTCGGCCACGCACGAGCTGCTGAGCCTGACCGAAACGCTAGGCCCCCAGATGCACCAGATGACTGACTACCTGAACGAGATCGCGACGCAATTTCAGGGCAGCGCGGCCGCCGACTTCTACATGCCGCAGCGGGCCCTGACCGATCCGCGGTATACCGCGACGTTGCGCCACCTGATGTCAGAGAACGGCCGGGCCGCCTACCTGCTGGTCTACGGCGAGGGCTCGGAGTGGGGTGGCGACGGGGCCAGGCGGGCCGACCAAGTCCGCGCCGCCATCAAGGAGGCCACCAAGGAGGGCACCCTGACCCCGACGGAGGTGGACGTCGCCGGGGTCGGCCCGGTGACCGCCGATCTGCAGCGCTTCGTCGCCGCGGACACCAAGCTGCTCGTCGGCGCCGCGTTGGTGCTCATCTTCTTGATCGTCACGACGATGTTGCGCAGCCCGGTCGCGGGGCTGGTCGTCGTCGGAACCGTTGTCACCTCGTACGCATCGGCCGTCGGCGCCAGCGTGCTGATCTGGCAACACCTCCTCCACCAGGATCTGCACTGGGCCGTCGCCCCGATCGCATTCATCGCGCTGATCGCCGTCGGCGCGGACTACAACCTGCTGCTGGCGCTGCGCATCAAACAGGAAGCCGCGGCGGGCCTGAAGACGGGAATCATTCGCGCGTTCGGCGGAACGGGCGGGGTGGTGACCGTTGCCGGCATCGTCTTCGGGCTCACCATGCTCGCGTTGCTGAGCAGCAGTGTGCTCAGCATCGCCCAGATCGGCACCACCATCGCGGTCGGCCTGTTGCTGGACACCCTAGTCGTGCGGGCGTTCGTCGTGCCGTCCATCGTGGCGCTGCTGGGCCGCTGGTTCTGGTGGCCGCGGACGCTACCCCGTCGGGCCACCGTCGCCGCGGAAACACCCGCACCGCAGGCGGTTCCGACGGCTACTGCTGTGGGGGCGGGGCGGTAGACGGCATGCCCACCAGAACGCCCTCGACGTCGCCGTCGACGCTCACCAGCAGGCCTCGTCCCGGCGGCAACGCCTGGGCGCGGACCACACGGTTGATCCGGTTCTGCGGGTCGTTGTCCATATAGAGCTGCGCCACCTTCGCCGAGTTCTGGAACCGCATCCACGGATCCATCTGCAGCGTCGCCCAGTTCGCGCTGTTGCGGGTGGTGAACACGTGCAGCCCTATCTGCCGGGCACGCTCCATCAGCTTCCACAACGCCGCGCCCACCGGGGGTTTGGGCGGGTAGCTTTGGTCCGGGCGCAGGTCTTGGACATCGTCGATCAGCACGAAGTGCCGGGCGCCTTCCCACGGCTTGAGCGCGCGGAGCTCCTCCTGGCTCAACCCCTTCGGAGGCAGCCGGGGCAGCAGGACCTGCTGCGCGAGTGCGGTTATCACCTCGTCGATCTCGTCCTGGTCGTAGGCGTAGGCGCGCACGTAGCCCGGTCCGCTCAGGTCCCGCAGGCCGTGCGGGGCCGTCTTCGGGTCGATGAGGGTCAGCTGCGCTTCCTCCGGGCCGAACCGGTTCATGATCGCCTCACCGATAGACACCAGCGACATGGTCTTGCCGCAGCCCTGTCGGCCCAGGATCATCAAGCCCGGGCTTTCCTGCAGCCGGAGCGGAACGGGCCCCAGCTCGTGGCGCTCGCCGATGGCGAAGGCGATCGACAGGTCGTCTTTGCGCGGATGCGCGGCCTCGTAGTCGAGGATCGCGCGCAGCTCCACGCGCCGCGGAAGCCGTTGCAGTGTGGCGTGTTTCGTCACGCCCGCCACGTCGGCGATTTGCGCGCCGACGTCGACGATGCTCACCAGCGCGCCGGTGGCGGGGTCGGACAGCGCCGGGACGCCGACCCGCAGCTCGTGCAGGCTGTCCGTCAGGCCGAACCCCGGGCGGTTCAGGGTCCGCCGCGCGGCGTCCCGCGACTCGAGCGACGAGTGCCCCATCTGGCTTTCGCTCGGGTCCGCCAGCCGCAATTGGATTCGGGCCGTGGCGTTTTGCAGCAGGCTCTGCCGCTGCCCGTGAATCCAGCCACCGGCGCTGCACATCACGTGGACACCGTACTCGGGGCCGCGGCTGCTCAACGAGATGATGCGATCGCCCAGGACGGTGTCCTTCGAATAGACGTCGTCATAGTCGTCGACCACGACGAACACGTCGCCGAAGGGGTCGTTGGGGTCGGTGCCGCCCAGCCCGTCGCTGCCCGGCGCGAACCGGCGCTCGCGGAAGCCGTCGAGGTCGATCTTGAGTCGGCGGAACGAGTCCTCGCGCGCGTCACGTTCTTCTGCATCGGCGGCGCGACGCTCGCCCAGGTGGCGTCCCTGCCGCACGTCACCGACATCGTG
>NZ_LZIZ01000223.1:0-595 GCF_001666915.1 Mycobacterium sp. E3339
GCTGGTCGGATGGGAGAAGGGTGACTTTTTGACCCTGCCCGCGGGCACGCATTCGGTGTTCTACGCGGCCGCGGACACCGCCATGTACTGGGTGCACGACGAGCCGCTGATGCGCTACCTGGGCGCCGAAGCCACCCAGCCGCGGTTCCGCGCGACCAAGTTCCGCCGGACGGACGCGGTGGCCAAGCTCGAAGAGATCGCGGCGCGGCCGGGCGCCAACGAGAAGAGCCGGGTAAGCGTGCTGCTGGCCAACGCCAACCAGGAGCAGACGCTGACCATCACCCACGTCCTGTGGGCCATGTTCGGCGTGCTGCCACCGAATCAGGTGCAGCGCCCGCACCGGCACCAGTCGGTGGCCCTCGACCTGATCCTCGACGCGCCCGCCACCGGCTGCTACACGCTGCTGGGCACCCGCCTCGACGACCGCGGCGACATCGTCGACCCTATCCGGGTGGACTGGCGGGCCGGCTGCGCCTTCACCACCCCGCCGGGCATGTGGCACGCCCACTACAACGAGACCGACCAGCCCGCCCACCTGATCCCGATCCAGGACGCCGGGCTGCAGACCCATCTGCGCAGCCTCGACATCAAGTTC
>NZ_LZIZ01000224.1:0-39876 GCF_001666915.1 Mycobacterium sp. E3339
TCTGGATCAGGGGCAGCACGTCGGAGAAGCGGGGGTCGTCGGCCGCCTCGGGGATGCCGAGATGCTCGAACGTATCGCGGATCAGACCGGTCGGGCTGATGATGCACAGGTTGATGGTGCCGCCGTCGGAGGTTTCGTAGTTGCCCATGAAGGGGTTCACCGACACCGCGCCGGCGGCGCCCGGCATCGGGGTGCGCATCACCTGTCCGGTCTCCATGCCCTGCGTCACGCTCGCGCCCGCCGCCCACCACGCGGTGCTCAGCAACGACACGTCGAGCTCGAGGGCTTCGCCGGTGCGCTCGCGATGCAGCAGCGCCGCGGAGATGCCGCCGGCGATGAACATGCCGCCGATGGAGTCGCCGAACGCTGGGATGCCTTGTCCCAGCGCACCACCCAGCTCCTCCGGGGTCAGCGCGTACCCGATGCCGCTGCGCGTCCAGAACGCCGTCCCGTCGTAGCCGCCCGTGTCACGCTCGGCGCCCTTGTCGCCGTATGCCGAACCGCGCGCGTAGACGATGTTCGGGTTCACCGCGCGAATGTGCTCCACATCGAACCTGTGCTTCTGCCGCTGTGCCGGCATGTAGTTGGTGAGGAACACGTCGGAGGTCTTGGCCAGTTCGTAGATCACCTCCTGACCGCCCGGCGTCGAGACGTCGATCCCGACGCTGCGCTTGCCCCGGTTGGGATGTTCCATCAGCGGGTGCCGCTCCGGATCGAGTTGGATGCCACCCATGTTGATGAAGCCGCGTTGGGTATCGCCGCGCAGCGGGTGTTCGACCTTGATGACGTCCGCGCCCCAGTCGGCCAGGATGGCGCCCGCCGCCGGGACGAAGGTGAATTGCGCGAGTTCCAGGACCCGGAAGCCCGACATAACTTTGACCATTTTCGGGACCCTACTTGGCGTCGAACGTCACGGGAAGCGAAGTCGGCGAACGGAAGGGCTGGCCGTGGATGTGGGGGTCGTCGTCGGTCACCAAGCTGACGTTGGTCACCCGATCCAGCAGGCACTCCACCGCGACGCGGGTCTCCAACCGCGCCAGGTGCAGACCCAGGCACGTGTGCTCGCCGGCGGCGAAGGAGATGTGCGGCAGGTGCTTGCGGAAGATGTCGAACTGCTCCGAGCGCTCCCAGCGCCGCTCGTCGCGGTTGGCGGCCCCGATGCACACGCCGATCACCGACCGCGCCGGAATCTCGACGCCCTCCAGTTCGGTGTCCTCGGTGGTGAAGCGCTGCACGGTGGTCAGCGGCGTCTCGAAGCGCAGTCCTTCCTCGATCGCCTGCGGCAACAGCCCGGGGTCGGCTTGCACCGCGGCGAACTGGTCGGGATGAGTGAGCAGCAGGTAGAGCAGGTTGCCCGACGAGCGGTACGTGGTCTCCAGCCCGGCCGGCAGCAGCAGCCGCAGGAAGGAGTAAATGGCTTCGTCGCTTAGCTTTTCGCCGTCGATCTCCGCGGTGACCAGATCGCCGATGATGTCCTCAGTGGGTTCGGACTTGCGGCGCTCGATCTGCTCGATGAAGTAATCCTTGAGCGCGGCCGACGCCTCGAAGGCGCGTTCGTAGTCGACGTGGTAGCTGATCAATTGCACGGCGCGCTTACGGAACGTCGGCAGGTCGTCGGCGGGTAAGCCCAAAAGTTGGGCGATGACGCGGGTGGGGAATTCGAAGGTGAAATTGCGGACCAGGTCGGCGTGGCCGTTGTCGATGAACTCGTCGATCAGCGCGTTGCAGATCGGCCGCACGATGGTGTCCTCCCAGCGGGCCAGCGCCTTGGACTTGAACGCCGCGGACACCAGGTTGCGATGGTCGCGGTGCTTCTTTCCCTCCATCGCCAGGATGGTCGGCCCCATGAACAGGCCGATCGTCTTGTCGTACGGCGCGGAGCTGAACACCCGGCCGTCCCGAAACACCTTGTTCACCGCTTCGAAGGAGACCGCGGAGTACTCGCGCTTGGGCATCAGCGCCTCGGGCGTCTTGGAGTAGTCCATCACCGTCCCCCGAAAAACCCCGGCCTCGCGGCGCTTACGGGCGAAGAACGGGTAGGGGTCGCGCAGGCTGACGGTCTGACCGTCGGCATCGGCGGCGGCGTGGACGTGGGTCGTCACGCGTATGATCGTACTGTAATTCTTACAGTAGACAATATGGTCCGACCGTGGAAGTCGCGAACCTCGTCAGCCGTTGACCGCCTGCTCGCGCGCCCAGCGGTAGTCGGCCTTGCCCGACGGGCTGCGCTCGATCGCCGGGCGAAACACGATCGCTTTGGGAAGTTTGTAGCGGGCCAACGATTGCGCCGCGTGCGCGATCAACTCGTCGGCGTCCGCCCGGGCGCCTGGCGTCACGGCGACGACGGCGACCACCTCCTGGCCCCACCGCTCGCTGGGGCGCCCCGCCACCAGCACGTCGGCCACGGACGGATGCGAGGCGATCGCGGTCTCGACCTCCTCGGCGAAGATCTTCTCGCCGCCCGAGTTGATCGTCACCGAATCGCGGCCGAGCAGTTCGACGCTGCCGTCGGCGCGGTGCCGCGCCCGATCCCCGGGAATCGCGTATCGCACGCCGTCGATGACGGGAAATGTCTTGGCGGTCTTGGCCGCGTCGCCCTTGTAGCCGAGCGGCACGTAACCGCGCTGCGCCAGCCAGCCGATACCGTCGTGACCCGGATCCAGGATGGCGCCCAGGTCCTCGGCGGCCACGAAGGTGTCCGGCCCGGCGTTGAAGGTGCCCGTCGGCACGGCGCCGGACGTCGACATGTGATGCATCTGCGCGCCGGTCTCCGAGGAACCGACGCCGTCGACCACCACGGCGTTCGGCAGGACCTCGATCAACCGCTGCTTGACGAACGGGGTGAGCAGCGCACCGCCGTTGGCCACCACGGCCAACGACGACACGTCCGCGATCCCCTTCTCGATCGCGGCGACCAGCGGGCGCGCCATCGCATCACCCACCACCGTCACCACGGTCACCCGCTCACGCTCGATGGTGCGGACGACCTCCTCTGCGTCCAGGTGATCGACCACAGCGGGGAAGACGACGGACTGCCCGGTCGTGATGGCCGTCATCACGCTCCACTGGGCCGCGCCGTGCATCAGCGGCGGCAGGATCATCAACTTGGTGCCCGGACCGGCGAGGACCCCGGCCGCGATCTCCTCGACCGAGCCGAAGGGCTCACCGGTCATCAGATTGCGTCCGCCGAACGACGTCATGAAGATGTCGTGCTGGCGCCACAGCACGCCTTTCGGCATCCCCGTCGTGCCGCCCGTGTACAGGACGTACAGGTCGTCGGGGGAATGCTGCAGCGGCGGTGGCTCCGGTGCGCACGACGCGATGGCCGACTCGTAATCCACTGCACCGTATAGCAATTCGTTGCCCGAGTCGTCGGCGATCTGGATCAGCACCCGCAGCTGGGGGAGATCGGGCAGGATCTCGGCCACCCGCGGCGCGAAGGCCGCGTGATAGACCAGGGCGGTCGCCCCGGCGTCGGCCAGCAGATAATGCAGCTCGTTCTTGACATAGCGGAAGTTCACGTTGAACGGGGCGACTCGGGCTCCGAACGCGCCGAGCAGCGCCTCGACGAATTCGTTCCCGTTGTACGCGTACACGCCCAGCAGGTCCTGGCCGACCTCGTGGCCGGCGAGCGCCGAGCGTTCGGTGCGGCACCCCAGCCCGCGGGAGTGCAGGTACGCGGCGAGGCGGTGTGAGCGTTCGATCACCTGTTGGTAGCTGTACCGCCGTGCGCCTTGAATCAGCAATTCCCGATCGGGTATTGCGGCCGCGACGGCGGCCGCGACGCCGGGAACCGTGAACTGTGTTTCCGTGTCGGACATTTCGCCTTTCAAGGCTGGTGCGGGAGCAGTCGGACCATCAGGCCGTTCGCTTCGGTGAGCAGCGTGCCGTCGGCGGCCGTCATCGTAGCCGAGATGAAGATCTTCCTGCCGTCGATGTCGGTGATGCGGCCGGCCGCCGTCAGCGGCTCGTCGATCGGGGTGATGTTCCGGTAGTCGACGCGCAGGTAGGCCGTTCGGGTGGGTGGAGTGCCGGCGGTGGAGACCACCATGCCGAGCAGCCAGTCGTAGAACAGGGGGATCATGCCGCCGTGCACGGCGTTGTTCCCGCCCACGTGCGACCGGGTGAAATGCCCCGACATGGTGACGCCGTTCGGCCCGGACTCGGTGATGGTCCACGGCGGCATCAGGGGATGACCCAGGCCGGGTAGCTCGAGGACGCGGCCGGCCGGCGCCAAGCCTTCGGGCACCTGATGGCCGTCGAGTAACGCACACGCGTTCTCGATGTGCCGGGCGGCGGCGGTCCACGCCGAACTGTCCGGGTTGCTGGCTACGGTCAGATCCTGCAAGCGGCGCAGCGCGGTGACGAATCGGCCCAGGCCCGGCGGCGCGTGGTCGGCGGGCCTGATGTCGGGGAATCCGCCGCGGACTCCGGGCTCGGTGTCGGTCATTTCGAGGCCCACGTTCGGAGCAACTCGTCGGTGGTGGTGATGGTCGCGAGCAACGACAGGGTGTTGGCGATGACGGCCTCTCCATATTCGGTGGGTATGCCGGCGACCGCATCGCGGGGCACCACGACGCGGTAGGCGGCGTTGACGGCGTCCATGACGACGTTGCGGATCGCGATGTTCAGCGACACGCCGACGATGACGATGGTGGACACCCCGAGGTTGCGCAGTACGGCATCCAGATCGGTGCCGCCCATCGGTCCGACGCCGTGCCAGCGACTCAGCACCAGATCGCTTGGCTCCGGTCCTAATTCGGGCAGCAGGGCGGCCCCCGGGGTGCCCGGGGTGATGTCGACCTGCCCCTGGCCCATGGCGAAGATCCTCGCGTTGTGATTGGAACCGAGGCCGTCGGGCCGCCGCTGCACCAGGCAGTGCACGACGCGGACGCCGGCGGCCCGGGCCACGGGCAGCAGCCGCACGATGTTCGGCAGCGCGACCCGGCGCGCTTCCTCGGCCAGCATGGCCAGCCCTGCGTCGGGCCCGACGACCGCCCCCTGGCATTCCTGGGTGACGATCGCGGTGTGCTCGGGCGCCGCGATTTCGACCAGTTCGCCTGTCATGCCGGCGCGCCCACCCCCGGCCCGACGTCATAGAACTGTGTCGCCCACTTACGCAGTGCCATATACCCTTTCGCGTCCACTCTGGAAAGCGCCGGATGCTCCACGTACTTCTGGTAGCGCCAAATCTGCAGGTCGTCGAAGACGGTGGACAGGAATTGCTTTTCGATGACGTCGCGCAGCTTGCCGTCCGGTACGTCGGAGTCATCGCCGGGGACCCGCGGCCACCAGATCGAGTAGAACAGGTCCGAACACTCGTCGTCGACCGGCGTGCAGGTGAAGATCAGCCGATGATTCTGCGCCCCTTCGAAGACGCTGATCGCCCCGCCGAGGCCGAACAGGTGGCTGTGGAACCGCAGCGCCAGATCCTCCGGGTTGTCGCTGCGCGCGTCCGGCCAGCCCGCGACGAACTGCCATTCGTGGTCGACGATCTTCCAGTTCAGGACCCGGGGTGTCACCGTGGCGTGGTGCACGTATTCGAAATGGGCGCTGTCGGGGGCATTTTCGGCGACGATCTGCGGATGTACCGGCTCGCGTTCCGCGTGCCGGGAGAATTCCGGGTACGCGCGGTAGTAGGCGGCCGGGTCGGTCTCGAATTGCGGAAATTTCAAGAAGATGTCGGGCATTTCCCACTGCGGTTCTTTGCCGTCCGGGTGATGCCAGATGAACACGCAGTCGTACTGTTCGCGCACCGGGTACACCCGCAGCCGCAGCGCGCGGTTGGGCCGGTCTGGTTGGTAGGGGATGTACCGGTTGGTCCCGTCGGGGCCCCACCGCCAGCCGTGGAACGGGCATTCGACGCAGTCGCCGTCCACCTTGCCGCCGTGTCCGATGTGTGCGCCGAGATGTTTGCAGTGCGCCTCGAGGACGTGCAGCTCACCGGACTCCGCGCGGTAGGCGACCAGGTCCTCGCCGAAGTAGTGCAGCGGGCGCACCTCGCCGACCGGAAATTCGGGCGACCACCCGACCATGAACCACCCGGTGACCTTCCAGGTGAATGGCACTTTCACGCCGGAGCCTCCGATTGCCTGATACTAAGTCCGTTACAGTATAGATTTCAGCAGTCCGGTCCGCGCACGGCAAGGAGTGATGTGACTGAAGTGGCTGACTCCCGGGTCGACGTCATCGTCATCGGCGCCGGCGTCTCCGACCACACCCCATGTCGAAGGTGACGCGCGGACTCGGGCTCGCCAGGGACGCGACCCGTGAGCTCGGCATGTTGCTGCCCCGGACGGTGGCCGGGCTGAGCGAATCGACCGGCTGGGCGCCCGTGTCCCCACGCGGTGTGCGCCAGTTCGGCGAGGTGCTGCTGGATGAGCTTGTGCTGAGTGGCTTTTCACTGATCGGCGGCCAACCGGCGGCGATGCGGCCGCTGGGGGGCTGCGCGGCCGCCGCAGAGGAGTTGTCCGCCCTGGGCATCGACCGCGCGCACGCGGACCCGCCGCCGTTGCGCCCGAGTTCGGTGCGGCGGCGCCGCATCGGCAATCTCGCCTACGAGCGGATGAAGTTCGAGCACGATCCGGGGTTGCCGAAAACGCTGCGAGCCGAGGGCCTGGGCGGGCCCGCGCGTGCGGTGGTGCACCTGTGCCGGCACACCGATGGCCCCAGACCGTGGCTCATCTGGGTGCACGGCGCGGGTCAGGGCGGCACGGAAGACCTGCTGCTGACCCGCATCGGCCGAATCCACCACCAGTTGGGGTTCAACGTCGCACTGCCGGTGCAGCCCGGTCACGGTTGCCGGCGCCGGGAATGGCCGGCCTACCCGGATATGGACCCCTTGGGCAACGTCGCCGGCATGATGCGCTCGGTGTCGGAGATCCGCGCGGTGGTGCGCTGGGTGCAGCCACAGGCGAGTGCCGTTGTGGTGGCCGGTATTTCGATGGGAACTCCGGTCGCGGCGCTGGTTTCACATCTGGAAAGGCAGATCGATGCGGTCGCGCTGTACACGCCGATCCTCGGTCTCAACGCGATGATCGCCAGGCACCTGGGCCGTGGGGGATCGTCGCGGGACGGATTCCGGGAGCTGTTGGCGTCCCCGGACGTGGCGAAGCTGACCTCGGTGATCGATCCGCTGCAGGTCGACCCGGCGCCGGCGCCGGACCGGCGACTCATCGTCGGCGCCTGGCACGACCGGATGGCCATGCGCGAGCCCGCGGTCGCGTTGCAGCAGCGCTGGGGTGGCGAGCTGTACTGGTATGACGGCAGCCATGTGGGACACATCTTCTCCCGGCGGGTGCAGCGGGTGACCGACCGATTCCTGCGCGGCGTGGTCGGCTGATGGCGGCCACGCGCACGGCCCGCGAGGTGGTGGAACTCTACAACCTGGTGGTCTGGAACCAGCACGATCTGGCCCTGGCCGAGGAGTTGTTCGCGGACAACGTGATCCGGCACGAGGTGGGCGAGGCGCACACGCTCACCCGCGAGCAGGCGGTCACCCGGATCAAGGACGTCTGGGCGATGTTCGACGAGCTGCGCTTCGACCTGAAGGTCGTCGCGGCCGGTGACGACGGCGAGCACGTCGCGATCGTCTACGACTCGTCGATGACCACCACGGACGGTGCCCAAACCAACGTCGGCAGCATCGAGGTGTTCCGCGTCGTCGACGGGCAGATCACCGAAGTCTGGAATTGCGGCTACCGGCAAGGAGTTTGGAGTTGAGCGAGCGCACCCTAAATGAATTGGGCTATTACCTGCTGGCCGGTGCGGGCGGGGAGGGGCCGGCGACGCTGGTCGACGAGGCCCGCCGCGGCGAGGAGCTGGGGATGGGCACCGCGTTCATCTCCGAGCGGTGGAACGTCAAGGAGGCGTCGAGCCTCGTCGGGGCCGCCTGCGCCGTCACGACCAGGATGCAGATCGCCACCGCGGCAACCAATCACAACACCCGCCACCCGCTGATCACCGGGTCGTGGGCCACCACCATGCACCGGCTCTCCGGCGGGCGCTTCACGCTGGGTATCGGCCGCGGCATCGCGGCGATCTACGGGGCGTTCGGCATTCCGGCGGTCACCACCGCGCAGATGGAGGACTGGGCCCAGGTCATGCGCCGGCTGTGGCACGGCGAGCTGATCTTCAACCATGACGGCCCGATGGGCAAGTACCCGATCCTGTTCCTCGATCCGGACTTCAACGAGGACATCCGGTTGGCGCTGGTGGCCTTCGGGCCGAACACGCTGGCGCTCGGCGGCCGGGTGTTCGACGACGTCATCCTGCACACCTACTTCACCCCGGAGACGCTGCAGCGCTGCGTCAAGACCGTCAAGTCCGCCGCCGAAAAGGCCGGCCGCGATCCGGACAGCGTGCGGGTCTGGTCGTGCTTCGCTACGGTCGGTGACCACCTTCCCGAGGAGTTGCGGCTGAAGAAGACGGTCGCGCGCCTGGCCACCTATCTGCAGGGTTACGGCGACCTGATGGTGCGGACCAACAACTGGGATCCCGCTGTGCTGCAACGCTTCCGGGAAGATCCCGTGGTGACGTCGATCGCCGGCGGGATCGACCACAAGGCCACCGCGGAGCAGATCGAGCACATCGCGACGTTGATCCCCGACGAGTGGCTCGAGCCGTCGGCCACCGGGTCGGCCGGCCAATGCGCGGACCGCGTCCGCAAGGAGTTCGACTACGGCGCCGACGCGGTGATCATGCACGGCGCCACCCCGGACGAACTGGAGCCGGTGATCGCGGCGTACCGGGCGGGGGAGTAGCGCCGGTCAGGGCATGATGACGGTCCGGCTGACCGGCTCCGCGGCGGCCTGCCGGCTGGACAGTCCACGAAGCAGCGCACCGAGTAAGGCATCGCGGGTCTCCCGGGGATCGATGAGCTCGTCGAATCCCAGATGTTCGGCCGAGCGATAGGACGCCTGCAACTCGGCGTCACGCAGTTTCGCGGTGATGTCCTCACCGGCATGCGTCGCCCGGCCCAGCGCCGCCGCGCTCATGGCGCCCATGGTCGCGCCGGGGTAGGCGAAGGTCGCGCTCTGGTGATCGAAACCCAACAGCGACATGACCATCGAGCCGAATCCGTAGGCCTTGCGCAAGGTGAGATGCAGCTTGACCGTGGTGGCCGCGGTCTGGGCGGCGAACATCCGCGCGCCGGCGCGCAGCACCCCGCTGCGTTCGGAGCGGCTGCCGGGCAGCATGCCCGGGTTGTCGGCAAGGAAGACGATGGGTAGGTGGAACGAGTCGGCCACCAAGATGAAATGCGCCGCCTTGTCCGCGGCGTCGGCGTCGATCGAGCCGGCGATCACCTGGGGCTGGTTGGCCACCACCGCGACCGGATGCCCGCCCAGATGCGCCAGCGCGCAGATGATCGCCTTGCCGTACTGTGGCTGCACCTCGAACCAGTCGGGCCGGTCGAAGATCACGTCGAGGACGGCGCGCATGTCGTACACGCGGCGGTTGTCGCGCGAGACGATGTCGAGCAGTTCGGGCGTCGCGCGTGGCTCGCTGTCCTGGTCCGGCGGTAGCGGGGCAGGGTACGACCACGCGCTGCGCGGGAAATACGACAGGTACCGCCGGATGTCGGCGATCACCGCTTCGTCGTCGTCGGCGACGTTGTGGATCACCCCGCTCGGCAAGGCGGTGACGGGTCCGCCGAGGTCCTCCTTCGAGATCTCTTCTCCGGTGGACTCTTTGACGACCGGCGGTCCGGCGGTGAAGATCGCGCCCTGGGCGCTCATGATCCGGAAGTCGCACACCGGGGCGACGAGCGCGCCATGCCCGGCAGACGGGCCGAGCACGGCGGCGACGGTCGGCACCCGGCCCGAGCACTGCGCCTGGGCGAGCAGATCGGTGGGGGTGCGGCCGTAGTGTCCGCCGCCGGGACGGAAGCCGGCGCCTTCCAGCAGCATCACCAACGGAATCCTGTCGCGCAGTGCGAGTTCGGCGATGCGGTAGCGCTTGGAGTTGCCGCCGGGCCCGATGCTGCCGGCCATCGTGGTGAAGTCCTCGGCGCCCAGCATCACCGGCGAGCCGTTGATCAAGCCGGAACCGACGACGATCCCGTCCGCGGCCACCTGGCCCCCGACCAGGGTGCCGATCTCGCGGAACGTCCCCGGGTCGAGGAGGCGCTCGATGCGCGCCCGGGCGTCGAGCTTGCCCTTGCCGCGGTGCTTGTCGAGCCGCTCCGGTCCGCCCATGTCCCGTGCGTGCTGACGGCGCCGCCCGAGGTCGTCGAGCGTTTCTCCCCAGTCCTGGGTGTTCGGCATGCCTATGTCCTACCTCATGGAGGTTCCGTCACGCGACCAGATGCGTGTGGTCACATACTGGATTGCTTACTGTAAAGTTACCCGCATGGCCGACGCCGCCCGACTCAAGGTCGACGGGGGCATCCCCAATCAACTCGCACGGGTGACCGACGCGGCCGTGGCCCTGGAACGAGAGGGCTACGACGGCGGCTGGACCGCGGAGACCAGCCATGACCCGTTCCTGCCGCTGCTGCTGGCCGCCGAGCACACGTCGCGGCTCGAGCTCGGCACCAACATCGCGGTGGCTTTCGCCCGCAACCCGATGATCGTCGCGAACATCGGTTGGGATCTGCAGGCGTACTCGAAGGGCCGGTTCATCCTCGGCCTGGGCACCCAGATTCAACCGCACATCGAGAAACGCTTCAGCATGCCGTGGAGCCAACCCGCGCGCCGGATGCGCGAGTTCGTCGCCGCGCTGCACGCGATCTGGTCGGCGTGGCAGGACGGCGGCAAGCTGCGTTTCGAGGGCGACTTCTACACGCACAAGATCATGACCCCGATGTTCACGCCGAAGCCGCACCCCTACTCCGTCCCCAGGGTTTTCGTCGCGGCGGTGGGCGAGGCGATGACCGAGATGTGCGGGGAGGCCGCCGACGGTCACCTGGGGCATCCGATGGTTTCCAGGCGTTACCTCGACGAGGTCACCATGCCGGCGTTGCTGCGTGGCATGCAGCGAGCCGGCCGGCGCCGCAACGACTTCGAAGTGTGCAGCGAGGTGCTGATCGCGACCGGCGAGAACGAGGATGAGCTGACGGCAGCCACCGCTGCGGTGCGCAAGCAGATCGCCTTCTACGGGTCGACGCCCGCTTACCGCAAGGTCTTGGAGTTGCACGGTTGGGGCGAGGCGCAGACCGAACTGCACCGGCTGTCGCTCGCGGGCGAGTGGAACACGATGGGTTCGCTGGTAGACGACGAGATGCTGGCGGCCTTTGCGGTGGTCAGCCCGGCGGACGGCGTCGCCGCCGCCCTCAAGGACCGATGCCGCGGCGTGGTCGACCGCGTGCTGCCGATCTTCTACAACGCCTCCGCGTCGTGTATCAGGTCCGCAATGAAGGAGTTTCGCGAGTGAGCACAACCACGGTAGACGAGTCCGCCAAGCTGTTGGCCGACCCCTTGGCCTACACCGACGAGCGGCGACTGCACGCGGCGCTGACTCACCTGCGCACCAGCGCACCGGTGTCCTGGGTCGAGGTGCCCAACTACCGTCCGTTTTGGGCGATCACCAAGCACGCCGACATCATGGACATCGAGCGCGAGAACATGCTCTTCACCAACTGGCCACGGCCCGTCCTGACGACCGCCGAGGGCGACGAGATGCAGGCCGCCGCGGGCGTGCGCACCCTGATCCACCTCGACGACCCCCAGCATCGAGTGGTCCGCGCGATCGGCTCCGATTGGTTCCGCCCAAAGGCGATGCGGGCGTTGAAGGTTCGCGTCGACGAGCTGGCCAAGATCTACGTCGACAAGATGATGGCCGCGAGCCCGGAATGCGATTTCGTCCAGGAGGTGGCGGTCAACTACCCGCTCTTCGTGATCATGTCGCTGCTGGGACTGCCCGAGGCCGACTTCCCCAGGATGCTCAAGCTGACCCAGGAGTTGTTCGGCAGCGACGACTCCGAATTCAAACGGGGGACCACCAACGAGGACCAGCTGCCCGCGTTGTTCGACATGTTCCAGTACTTCAACGGGGTAACCACCGCGCGCCGCGAGCACCCAACCGAGGACTTGGCGTCCGCCATCGCCAACGCCCGCGTCGACGGGGAGCCGCTGTCCGACATCGACACGGTGTCCTACTACCTCATCGTCGCGACCGCCGGCCACGACACCACCAGCGCCACCATCTCCGGTGGGCTGCAGGCACTCATCGAGAACCCCGACCAGCTCGAGCGGTTGCGCGACAACCTCGACCTGATGCCGCTGGCCACCGAGGAGATGATCCGCTGGGTCACCCCGGTCAAGGAATTCATGCGTACCGCCACCGCGGACACCACCGTGCGCGGGGTGCCCATCGCGGCGGGTGATTCGGTGCTGCTGTCCTACGTCTCGGGCAACCGTGACGAGGATGTCTTCGTCGACCCGTTCCGCTTCGACGTCGGGCGCGACCCCAACAAGCACTTGGCGTTCGGCTACGGGGTGCACTTCTGCATGGGCGCGGCGTTGGCCCGCATGGAGGTCAACAGCTTCTTCACCGAGTTGCTGCCCAGGCTCAAATCCATTGAGCTGAGCGGTGATCCGGAGTTGGTCGCTACCACTTTCGTCGGCGGCCTCAAGCATCTGCCGGTGCGTTATTCGCTGGCCTGAGCGGCCCGCTTAGCGCGTGATCGCTACACTCCGTGCGGAGGTCTCGCAATGACGCGCAGGACGATCGTCATCACGGGCGCCAGCGACGGCATCGGCGCGGCCGCGGCCCGTCGCCTCAGCCGCACCGGCGATCGGATCGTCGTGGTGGGCCGCTGCCAAACCAAGACCGCCGCGGTGGCCGCCGAGTTGGACGCGGACTATTTTGTCGTCGACTACGCCGACCTTTCCCAGGTGCGCGCGCTGGCGGACAAATTGCGTTCGCAATACCCGCGCATCGACGTTTTGCTCAACAATGCGGGCAGGATGGCCAGCAAGATCGAGCTGACGCCCGACGGCTACGAACGCACCCATCAGGTCAACTACCTGGCGCCGTTCCTGTTGACCACCCGATTGCTGGATGTGCTGCTGGAGTCCCGCGCGACGATCGTCAACACGACCAGCTCGTCGCACAAGCTGATCTTCCGTGCCACCGTCGACGACCTGGAGAACACCGCCGGCCGCAGGCCCGCCGCAGCCTACGCACTGTCGAAGCTCGCAATCGTGTTGTTCACCAAGGAGTTACACCGGCGCTACCATGCCGGCGGCCTTTCCGTCGCGGCGGTGCATCCCGGCAATGTCAACTCCAACATCGGCATTGCCTCGGGTTCGCGATTTCTGGTGTTCATGCAGCGGTACACCCCGGCGGTGCTGTTCATTTCGAGCCCGGACCAGGGCGCCGAGCAGTTGGTGCGGCTGGCGTCGAGCACGCCCATTTCCCAGTGGACGCCCGGCGCGTACTACGCCAAGCGCAAGATCGCCAACACCAGTCGCCTGGCGGACAACCCACGATTGGCCGCCGAACTGTGGGAGCGGACCGCGTCAAGGCTGGGCTGACGCCACCCGGGGGGTGATCTTCGATACCCGGTAGTATCTAACCGATACTGAAGGGTATGCTGCTGCACATGTCGCCTGTCAAACCGCTGCGCACCCGCCCCACCCGCGGCGAGGTCCGCGACCGGATCCTCGATGCGGCGTCGAAGGTGTTCGCGGCCGAGGGGTTCGCCGGCGCCACCATCGACGCGATCGGGCAGGCCGCGGGCTTCACCAAGGGCGCGGTCTATTCCAACTTCGAGTCGAAGGACGAGCTGTTCCTGGCCCTGCTCGACCGCGAGTTCGAGCTGCGCGGCGAGCAGATCGCGATAGCGCTGGACCGCAGCGACGGTGACACCGCCGCGGCCGCGCGCGAGGTGAGCCGGTCGGTGCTCGACTCGGTCCGCGACCATTCCGACTACTACGTGCTGCTGGTCGAGTACTGGCTGCGCGCTCAGCGCGATCCGCAGCTTCGGGAACGCCTGATCGAGCGCCGCCGCGCCGCGGCCGACCAGGCGCTGCACATCGTCGAATCGACCGACACCGTGCCGGGCGACCGGCGGCTGACCGACATCGCCCAGCTCGTCGTCACCCTCAACCTGGGCGTCGCGATGGAGGAGGTGCTGCGTCCGGGAACCATCAACCCCGATCTGCTCGCGCAAGTGATCACCGCACTGCTGGAATCGATTCCGGTTTGAAGGCGATGAGGGAAAGCCACACCATGGATGCCAACGACGAACCGGACGACGTCGCACCGGTGATCACCGCCGCCGGATTGGGGGTCGACGGTGAGCACAGGCCACTGTTCTCGGGGGTCGACCTCGCCCTGACGCCGGGCTTTCACGCGATTCAGATGCCCGGGGGTCCGGGTCAGACAACGTTGTTGTTGACGCTCGCGGGCCGATTCAAGGCGACTTACGGCTCGTTGACCGTGCTTGGCGAGACGACGCCGCGCGCGATCCGCCGCCTGTGCGCGATCGCGGCCTTCGACGACATCGACGAACTCGAAGAGTCGGTGACCGTGGCGACCGTACTCGCCGAGCAACGCCGGTGGCTGGCGCCGTGGTATTCGCTGGTGCCGCTGCAAGCCGGCCAGGCCGAGCTGACGGAAGTCTTCGGCGACATACCGACGCCGTCCTCGGACACCTACATCGTCGAATTGTCCGACCTGGAACTGTTTTTGCTGCGCATCACGCTTGCGCTGCTGTCGAATCGTCCGATTCTGGTGGTCGGCGATCTCGAGCAGGTGCGCGACAACTCCCGGCGAGCGATCGCGGTGGATCGGCTGGGTGTGATCGCGAGAGAGCGCACCGTCGTCGTCGGAGTCACCAACCCGCTCGGCACCGACGCACCCGAGCACGAGCTTCACGATCGCCGCGTTTTGACCGGAGGAGATTGACGATGTTGGCTGGACTCGCATTCGGCTCGGAGATCAAGCGTTTCGGTCGCAGCCGTTTGACGCGCGTGGCGATCGTCGTGCTGATGTTGCTGCCGCTGGTGTACGGGGCGCTGTACCTGTGGGCGTTCTGGGATCCCTTCGGCCACACCAACAAAATGCCGGTGGCGTTGGTCAATTCCGACCGCGGTGCAGTCGTCTCCGGTGAGCAGTTCAACGCCGGCGATGAAATTGCCAAGAGCCTCACCGCGGACGGCGGGTTGGACTGGCACGTCGTAAACCTGGCCGAAGCGCGCAACGGAGTCGACCACGGCAAGTACTACTTCATGGTCGAGTTGCCCCCGGACTTCAGCGCGGCGATCGCGTCGCCGGTGACGGGACAGCCGAAGAAGGCCAACCTGATCGCCGTCTACAACGACGCCAACAACTACATCTCCACCAGCATCGGCCGCACCGCCATCACTCAGGTGCTCAACGCGGTGTCCAGCCGGATCTCCGGCCAGGCCGTCAATCACATGCTGTCGGTGGTGGTTTCGTCGGGCGCGGGCATCAAGCAGGCCGCCGACGGCGCGGCCCGACTCGACGACGGTGCCGGGCAGCTGGCCGCCGGCCTCGACACGGCCCGGTCCGGCTCGGCGCGCCTCGCCGCCGGGGCCCAGCAATTGTCCGACGGAATCAACCAGGCCACCGACCCGCTGCTCACGGTGACCCGGGCCCTGTCACAGATCGGCGGCGACACGCAGCAATTGCAGCAGGGCGCGGCCGCGCTGCAGCAGGCCAACGACCAGATCGGCACCATCGCCACGGCACAGGACGGCGCCGCGGATGCGTTGTCGCCGGTGATCGATCAGCTCGCCGCGCGCCAGGATCCGTTGGCGAACAACCTGCGCGGCATCCAGGATCAGCTGCGGGGCCATCAGTTCACGCCGCAGATCCGCCAGCGTCTCACCGACGCGCAAAACGCCGCGATCGCGATGACCTCCGCCATGCGCACTCCCGGCAGCCCGCTGGGTTCGGCCCTCGACCAGGTCGGCACCAAGGGGCAGGAGCTGACGAGCAAGCTCACCCAGCTCCGTGACGGCGCCCAGCAGCTTGCCGCCGGCAACGCCGAGTTGGCAAGCGGCATGGTCAAACTCGACGACGGGGCACACCAACTCAAGGCGGGGTCGGCCGAGCTGGCCGGCAAGCTCGGCGAGGGGGCGAACCAGCTGCCCAACTGGACGACTCAGCAAAAGGACGCGGTCGCCGACACCATCGGCGGGCCGGTGCAGCTCGCAGCCTCGCACGAGAACGCCGCGCCCAACTTCGGCACCGGCATGGCCCCGTTCTTCCTGACGCTGGCGCTGTTCTTCGGCGCATTGGTGCTGTGGATGATTTTGCGGCCCTTGCAGAGTCGTGCGATCGCCGCGGAGGTGCTGGAAATCCGGGTGGTGCTCGCCAGCTATTTGCCTGCGGCCGCGATCGCGCTGTTCCAAGCGATCATTCTCTACTGCGTGGTCCGGTTCGCCCTCGGCATGCACGCCGTGCATCCCGTCGCGATGCTGGGGTTCATGATCCTCATCTCCGCGGCATTCGTGGCCGCCACACAGGCGATCAACGCGCTTGTCGGCCCGGCGGTGGGACGCGTGCTGATCATGGCCCTGCTGATGCTGCAGCTGGTCAGCGCCGGCGGCATGTACCCCGTGGAGACCACATCGCGACCCTTCCAGGTCCTGCATCGTTTCGACCCGATGACCTACGGCGTCAACGGGCTGCGCCAGCTCATCCTCGGCGGCATCGACGGGCGGCTCTGGCAGGCGATCACCGTGCTGGTTGCGATAACGGCTGTCGCGCTGGCAATCTCGTCGCTGTCCGCACGACGAGATCGCCTGTGGAACCTCAGCAGGCTGATCCCGGCGATCAAGATGTAGGCAAACGTTCCGCGTCAACGATCGACGCTGCATGATGGTGGGCAAGCTCTGCAATCGAGAGGAAGCCCATGTTAGGTGTGCATCATTCGGCGATTTGCACCTCCGATGTTGAACGGTCGCTCCGATTCTGGTGCGAAGGCCTGGGACTGAGCCAGTTGATGGATTACGACTTCGTCGGCGATTGGCCGGGACTGTTCGGGGCCGGCAGCGATCGGCTGCGATCGGTGTTTCTCGGCGATCCGCAGACATCGGGCAGCGGGTTTGTCGAACTGGTGGAGGTGGCCGGTGCCCTTGAGGCACTGCCGGATTCGACCGCGTTACGGCACGGGTTCATGTTGCTCTCACTGCAGCGTGAAGTCGACGAAACGCTCGCCGCTTTGGCCGCGTTGGGTTTCACCGACGGCGTGCGGCGCATCGACGTCGTGGCCCCGGACGGAAGGACCGTCGCGATGGCGGTGATCGAAGCGCCGGACGGGGTACTCGTTGAGCTGATCGGCCGCGCGAAATGAGCACCGCGCTGGTCACCGGCGGCGCGTCCGGAATCGGGCGTGAGGTGGCCGGCCGGTTGCGCGCCGCGGGGCACGGCGTCGTGGTGTGGGACCTGTCCAACGCCGACATCGCCTGCGACGTCAGCGATCCCGACGCGGTGATGGCCGCGATGGACCAAACCGTCCGCGAGCACGGCGCGCCCACCCGCGTCGTCACGTGCGCGGGAGTTGGGGCCTCCGGGCTGCTGCTCGACCAGTCGCCCGCGGAATGGAACCGGGTGCTGGCCGTCAATCTGACGGGCACGTGGCTGACGATCCGGGCGGCGGCGCGGGCGATGATCGACGCGGGGGTGAGCGGCTCGATCGTCGCCGTCTCCAGCATCAGCGGCACCCTGGCCGACCGCGACATGGGCGCCTACTGCGTGTCCAAGGCGGGAGTGGACATGCTGGTGAAGGTGGCCGCCGCGGAGTGGGGCGCGCACGGCATCCGGGTCAACGCCGTCGGCCCGGGCGTGACGCGCACGCCCATGCTGGCCAAACCCGAGCAGCTGCCCGGCTGGGTGGAAGCCCTGTCCGAACGCACGGCCCTGGGCGGTCTGGGAGCCGCGACCGACGTGGCCGCAGCCATCGTCGGTGTCCTCGAATTGCCCTGGGTGACGGGTCAAGTCGTGCATGCCGACGGCGGGCTGGCGTTGCACAGCCCCATCGACGCGTACGGCCAGCTGCAGCGGGTGATGGGCGGAAAAGGCCTCAGCTGATGCCGTAATCGATGATGCCGCGGATGATCTTGCCGTTGCGGAGGTCGTCGTACGCGTCGTTGATCTCGTCGAGGCGATAGCGCCGGGTGATCATCTCGTCGAGCTGAAGCTGCCCGGCTTGATAGAGCCTCGCCAGCCGGGCGATGTCCGCCTTCGGATTGCACGAGCCGAATATCGTCCCGGCCAGCGTCTTGTTCATCAGGATGAAGTCCTGCAGGTCGATCTTCACCGACCGGGTCAGCTGCGAGGTCATGCCGGTCAGCACGCACGTGCCGCCCTTGCGCGTCAGTTGCAGGGCGTCGCGGACGTCGGCGGGCGTGATCAGCGACGGCGAAACCACCACCGCGTCGGCCATGACCCCGTAGGTCAAGTCCCGCACCATCTCCTGCGCCTCGGCGATCGTGGCCGCGCTGTGGGTGGCGCCGAACTGCAGCGCCGACTTCTGCTTGAAGTCCACCGGGTCGACGGCGACGATCTGCGCGGCGCCGCTGATCCGCGCGCCCTGGATCGCGCCCGTCCCGATCCCGCCGACCCCGACGACGACGACGGTGTCACCGCCGCGCACGCCGGCGCGGTTGGCCGCCGAACCGTAACCGGTGGGAATGGCGCAAGACAGCAGCGCGCTCGGCGCGAGCGGCAGGTGCGGCTCGATCTTCACCAGCGACCTGGTCGACACCACGGTGTGTTCGGCGAACGCCCCCACCTTGGCCAGATGGCCCAGGGGCCGGCCGTCGGCGGTGTGATGACGGAAGGTGCCGTCGGTCGGCATTCCCGGGGTCAGCGTGAAAGCGCCGACGTCGCAGATGTATTCCATGCCCGACGCGCACCAGCGGCACTGTCCGCACACCGCGACGAACGACATCACCACATGGTCGCCGGGCGCGAAATCCGTTACGCCGTCGCCGACTTCGCGCACGATGCCGGAGCCCTCGTGGCCCCCGATCGTCGGGAACATGGTCGGCAGGCCGAGGGACCGCATCACCTCGTTGGGCGCCGACATGTCGCCGTTGAGGATGTGGTCGTCGGAGTGGCACAGCCCGGCCGCCGCCATCTCGACGAGGACTTCGCCGGCGCGGGGCGGGTCGAGTTCGAATTCCTCGACGGACCAGGGCCCGCCGACGTCGTGCAGAATCGCTCCCTTGGTTTTCAAGCGGCTTCCCTATGCGGCCGGGGCGAACGTGACCGGAAGCTTGTTGGGGGAACGGAAGGTCAGCCCCACGATCTTGGACTCCTGGCCGGTTCCGTCGTCGGTCACGAAGGCCAGATCCTTGACGCGGTCGAACAGGCTGTTCAGCATGACCCGGGTCTCGAGGCGGGCCAGATGCATGCCGAGGCACATGTGGATGCCGCCGGCGAACGCGATGTGCGCCTGGCGCGGCCGGTGGATGTCGAAGGCGTTGGCGTTGGTCCAGCGGCTCTCGTCGCGATTGGCCGAGCCCATGCACATGTCGATCTGCGCGTCGGGTGGGATTGTCTTGCCGCCGATTTCGACCTCCTGGGTGGTGGTTCGCATGACCATCGTCAGCGGGGTTTCGAAGCGCAGCCCCTCCTCGATCGCCATCGGTATCAGCGAGCGGTCGTGATAGACCTGCGCCAGCTGCTCGGGATGGGTCAGCAGCAGGTACAGCAGGTTGCCCGACGATCGGTAGGTGGTTTCCAGTCCGGCGGGCAGCAGCAGCCGCAAAAACGCGATGATGGCCTCGTCGGAGAGCTTTTCGCCGTCGATCTCCGCCGCCACCAGGTCGCCGATGATGTCATCGGTGAGTTTGCGCCGCCGCTGCTCGACCTGGCCGAGGAAGTAGCCGTGCAACTCCGCCGCCGCGTTCAGCCCGGCGACGATGTCGGTCGGGATGGAGATGAGGTCCAGGGACAACCGCCGGAAGAAGTCGAGGTCCTCGGGCGGCAGGCCGAGCAGCGTGGAGATGATGCGGGTGGGGAACTCGAACGTCACCGCCTTGACCAGGTCCGCGTGCCCGTCGTTCTTGATCTCGTCGACGAGTCGGTCGCACACCGGTCCGATGACCGAGGGCTCCCAGCGTTCCAGCGCGGTGGCGCGGAAGGCCTTGGCCACCAGGTTGCGGTGGTCGTGGTGTTCCCGGCCGCCCATCGCCAGGATGGTGTGGCCCATCACCAACCCGATGGTGTCGTCGTATTTGTGTGAGCTGAAGATCCGGTCGTCGCGGAACGCCTGGAACAACGGGTCGTAACCGAACAGCACCCACTCGTCCTTCGGCCGCATCTCTTCGGGCATCTGCGAGTGGTCCGCCAGCGCGCCGTGCCAAACCGGGTCCGTGCGCCGCATGTATTCGAAGAACGGATAGGGGCTGGTTTCGCCGGTGAAGTCGAGGGTGACGGGCTGGTTGGCGGGGTCGGTGCTGAGCGTCATCAGCGCTCCTCCTGAACAGCCGCTGAGCGGATCGTACGCGGGGAATATCGCTATCATAGTATAGATAGCAACTAAGCCCAACGGGCTTGTCGTGGTTACCGTAACGGGCACAGTATTGATGCTGCGTGGCGTCGGAGGCGGTGATGCAAATGCCGGAGCGGCGATTTGTGTGCGCACAGGACGAGCTGCCGCCTGGCGGAATGAAGCTCGTCGACGTCGGGAAGTTCGGCGTCGGCGTGTACAACGTGCGCGGCGAGTTCTATGCGATCGTGAATTACTGCTCGCACGAGGGCGCCCCGCTTTGCCTCGGCCTGCTCGGCGGCACCAACGAGTTCGACCCGGACGAACCCGGTGGGCTGCGGCGCGTCCGCGACGGGCAGATCGTCCGATGCCCTTGGCACAACTGGGAATTCGACATCACCACCGGGCAAAACCTGGCCGATCCGACGCGGCGCATCCGCACCTACCGCGTCGACGTCACCGACGGGGAGGTGTACCTCACCGCATGATCATTGATGCAAACGTGCAACCGCACTTCCGCTCCAACGCCGAGATCCGGCGTTACCTGCCCGCCGCGCACCAGCTGCGGGCGATCCCCGACGTCGAACAACAGTGGTACTCCGCGCCGGGCGGCGACTATCGGCAGGACCTCTACGGCGAGCACTACCCGGGATCGGACCCCGAGACCGTCGGCCGGCACCTCTTCGACGACGCCGGTGTCGACTACGCCATCCTCAACCCGCTGACCCGCGGGAACATCGCCGACTACCTGCTCAACAGCCGGATCTGCGCGGCGGTCAACGACTGGCTGCTCGACCGCTGGCTCGAGCCCGACGCCGCCGATCGGTTCCGGGGCACTATCCGCGTCAATCCGGAAGACCCCAGGGGCGCCGTCGCGGAGATCGAGCGGCTGGCCGCCCACCCGAAGCTGGTGCAGGTCGGCGTCCCGATGCAGTCACGGGAGCCGTATGGCAAACCGATGTTCGAGCCGATCTGGGAGGCCGCCGCCGCGCACGGGCTGCCGGTGGCGGTGCACATCAACGGCGGCAACGGCGTCGACTACCCGCCCACCTTCGCCGGGCATGCCCACACCTATCCGGGATACGCGGCGTTCATGCCGCTGAATTACTTCGTGCACCTGGCCACCCTGATCATCGAGGGCGTGTTCGGCAGGCACCCCGGCCTCAAATTCGTCTTCGCGGACGGCGGATACGACATCCTCACCCCGTTCATCTGGCGGCTGGACACCTTCTGGGTGTCGATGCGCGATCAGACGCCCTGGGTCGACCGCTACCCGAGCGAATACCTGCCCGACCACGTCAGGTTCTGCTCCTCGGCGTTCGACGGGCCGACGGATGCCGCCGACGTGCGGCGCTGGATGGACTTCACCGACAAGACCGACCTGCTGATGTTCGGGTCGGCGTATCCCCATTGGTCCACCTCAACCCCGGAGGGCGCCGCCGAGGGCCTCGACGCCACTCAGCGCGACAAGGTGTTGTGGCGAAACGCCAGCGAGCTGTACGGACTGAAGGAGCGTGTCCGATGACCACGATCGAAAGAGTCGATTCACCGACGGGCCAACACGACGAGATAGCGGTCAGCATCGTCGACACCGACGTGCACCCCTTGCCCGTCTCGACCGACGTGCTCAAGTCGTACGCGGCGCCCGAATGGGTGGACAAGATCTGGCCGACCGGCAACGCGGTCACCCCGGTGCCGCATTTCTACGACACACCGGATTCGTACAAGACGTCGTCGCTGCGTATGGACGCGTGGCCGCCCAACGGCGGGGTCGCGGGCAGCGACCCGGACTTCGCCGCCAAGCAGTTGCTGATCGACGCCGGCGTCAGCATCGCGACGCTCGAGCCGATGTGTGACGCCCAACTGCCCCAAGCCGAACACGCGCTGAAGTCGGCCTACAACGATTGGCTTGCCGACGTGTGGCTCGACACCAACAACGCGCACGGCCGCTGGCGCGGATCGATCAGCGTCAGCGCGCAGACGCCCGAGCAGGCGGCGCGCGAGGTTGAGCGCTGGGCGGGGCATCCGTACATGGCGCAGGTCCTGATGACGCCGCAGACCCGCGGAATCCCTTTTGGCAACCCGCATTTCGACCCGCTCTATGAAGCCGCGTCGCGCAACGGTTTCCCGGTGGCCACGCACCTGATGGGGCAGACGCCGTTCGAGCTGATCCCGCTGTACCCGGTCGGCAACCCGGCGCACTGGCACGACTTCTTCGCCGCCTGGCCGCTGCTTTACGTCTCGCACCTGATGAGCCTGGTGTTCGACGGCGCATTCGACCGCCACCCCGACCTGCGGATCGTGTTCGTCGAGGGCGGCTTCACGTGGGCGATGCCGGTGATGTCGAGGATGGACCGGATTTGGGAGGCCCGCCGCGGCGACCTGCCGAACGTGCGGCGCCGCCCGTCGGAGTACGTGCGCGAACACGTCCGGTTCACCACCCAGCCGCTGGAAGACACGGACACCGTGCAGTTTCGGCAATACCTGGAAATGATGGACCTGGGCGACAACCTGATGTTTTCGACGGACTACCCGCATTGGAGCTACGACTCGCCGGACTACGCGATCAACCGATTCCCGGCCGACCAGCGCGAGCGGATCATGCGCGGCAACGCGACCGCTCTCTACGGGCTTCCGCCGACGGTCAAGGCGCTCCCCGGAGAACGCTGAGCTTGGTTACCACCCCGGCAACGAGCACCGCGTCATTTGCGGCGCGCAATCGCAGGTCTACCTTGAAGAGGGTCTCGTGCGCGGCCCGCGCCGCGACCGGCCGAGCACGCATGACCAGCCCGGAAGATGAGAGGGTATGACACAAACGAATCTGACGCGGCCGCAGGGCCTTACCCGCATCGACCCCGTGCTCCGGGAGGCCGCCGCCGCGCTGGGCGTCGCCGAATTCCGCGCCGAGACCCTGCCCGCCGAACGGGAACACGCCAACCGGCTCGCCGCCGAGCGCGCCGCGGAGGTCGACACCGCCGGCGTCTCGGTCGAAACGCGCACCATCACCGGACCGGGTGGACACCAGCTGAGTCTGCGCATCTACCGGGGTCCCGACGTTGATGGGGCCGCGTCGGGTTCGCCCCTGGTCTTGTACGCGCACGGCGGTGGCTTTGTGACCGGGAACCTGGACACCGACCACGCGCGCTGCGTGGAGCTGGCCAGGGCAGCGGGTTGCCTGCTGATCTCGGTCGACTACCGGCTCGCGCCGGAGCACCCGTGCCCGGCGGCCCTGGACGACGTCGAGGCCGGCTTTTACTACGCCATCCGCAATTGCGCCGAGCTGAACGTGGACGTGAACCGGATCGCGGTGATGGGCCGCGACGCGGGTGCGGCGCTGGTCGCGGGCCTGAGTCAGCGCATGTTCGACGACGAGGGCCCGCAGATCCTGGTGCAGATCCTGCATCAGCCGATGCTCGACTCCGACGCCACCCAATCGCGGCGCGAGTTCCAGCGCACACCGGGCCTCAACGGGCCGGCGGTGAGCCGGGCGTGGGGTCATTACCTCGGGCACGCCAGCGCCAGCGGTCAACACGTTCCCGCGCACCGGGCGAACCTCGAGGGCCTGCCACCCACCTTCATCAGCTGCGCGGAGATCGACCCGTGCCGCGACGAAGCCATCGACTACGCGAACAGACTGTTGCACGCGTATGTGCACACCGAATTGCACGTCATCGCAGCGGCATTCAACGGGTTCGACTCGGTGGTCCCGGATTGGGTTGTTTCTCAGGAGAACCGGGCCCTGCACGCGCGTTCGCTGCGCCGCGTGTTCGCCATGTAGCGGCGAGCTTCGCTATCGACGCAACTCCGGTATCTCTTACCGTAGTGCCCGTTGCTACCATCGAAAACGCCGGTGAACTCTCCCCGAGAGGCAGCATGACCACAGTCGACTCTCCCGAAAAGACGCTGTTCACCTCCACGACCCAAGCCTTTCTGGAGAAGGAAGCGCCGCTGCGCCGGGTGCGGGAGTTGCACGCCGCCGGGGTGTCGTTCGACCCGGCCTGGTGGCGGCGCGCCGCGGAGCTCGGTTGGACGGGCCTGTTGGTGCCCGAGGAGTTGGGCGGCGGCAGCGTCTCCGACAGCGGCGTGGTGGACCTGGCCATGGTCGCCGAGCAGCTCGGCAAGACGGTGGCCCCCGGGCCGTTGTATCCCGTCAGCGTGGTGCTGTCCGCGCTCGTCGAATGCTCAGACCGCGAGCCGCACGCGGCCACCGTCGAGGCGCTGATGTCCGGTGAAGCGGTGGCGTCGTGGGCGGTCTCGGAGCCGGGCCAGGGCTGGGCGCCGCTGAATCCGTCGGTGACGGCCACCCCGACCGATTCGGGCTACCGGATCGACGGCACCAAGGACCGGGTCGAGGCGGGCGCGCAGAGCGCGGTGCTACTCGTGGTGGCGCGCTGCGGCGACGAGCTCCGCCAGTTCCTGGTTCCCACGGATGCGGCGGGCGTGACGATCGAGCCGCAGCAGTCGGTCGATTTGGTCAAGCAGTACGCCCGGGTCCGTTTCGACGGTGCGGTGGTGCAGCGATCGGCGGCCGTCGGCACGGCCGCCGAGACCTCCGCGCTGATCGAGCGCCAGAGCCAAATCGCCCAGATCCTGCAGTGTGCCGAGGTGGTCGGCGTTCTGCAGACGGTGTTCGACCTGACCGTCCAGTGGGCCCTGGACCGCCACACGTTCGGGCGGCCGCTGGCGTCCTATCAGGCCCTCAAGCACAAGTTCGCCGACATGAAGCTGTGGCTGGAGGCATGCCGCGCCACCACGGCCGCGGCGGTCGCCGACGTCGCCGCCCACGCGCCCGGTGCCGGCCTGTCGGCCAGCATCGCCAAGTCCTACGTGGGCGAGATGGCCGGCCAGATCGTGCAGGCCTGCGTGCAGATGCACGGGGGCATCGGCGTCACCTGGGAACACGACCTGCACCTCTACCTGCGCCGGGTTACGTTGTACCGCTCCATGTTCGGGACGCCGGAGGAGCACAACCTGCGCGTGTACGAACACGAGAAGGCGGGTCGGCAGAACCGATGACCCCCACCGAATCCGTTGCCGAGTTCGCGGCCCGGGCCAGGGCCTGGCTGGCCGACAACATGCCGCCCGTCGACCCCGAGTCGCCCCCGCCGGCCCCGCGTGACGACGAACGATCCTGGCTGCGGGCCCGAGAGCTCCAAAAGCGGTTGTACGAAGGCGGATTCGCCGGCATCTGCTTCCCCCGCGAGTACGGCGGGCTCGGGCTGGACTACGAGTATCAGAAGGCCTTCGACGCGGAATCGCTGACCTACGAGATGCCGCTGATCCTCAACACCCCCACTTTCACCATCTGCTGCGCCACCCTGCTCGACACCGGCAGCGAGGAGCAAAAGAAGCGCCACATCGCCGCGGCGCTGCGCGGTGACGAGGTGCTGGTGCAGTTGTTGTCTGAGCCCAGCGGTGGTTCCGACCTGGCCGGCGTCCTCACCCGAGCCGAACGTCAGGGCGACCGCTGGATACTCAACGGGGCCAAGACCTGGAGCACCAGCGCGTTCGCCGCCGACTACGCGCTGTGCCTGGCCCGCACCAATTGGGACGTGCCCAAGCACGAGGGCTTGACGATGTTCCTGGTTCCGATCGCCCACCCGGGAATCACGTTGCGCCGCATCACGATGCTGAGCGGTTCCACCGAGTTCTGCGAGGAGTTCCTCGACGGGGTGGACGTCGGCGACGACGCCGTCGTCGGGGAGGTCGACGGCGGCTGGGCGGTGGCGTCACGGCAGCTGTATCACGAGCGCCGGGCGGTGGGGCAGGGATCCGAGTTCGCCAGCGGCAGCGGCAGCGAGGGCGGCAACACGATTCCCGTTGACTACGTGAGCCTTATCGAGAAGGCGGGCCAGGCCGGTAACGAACGCGTGGAGCAGCTGGCCGGCCGCGCATTGGTGCAGCGCGCGGTGGCCGAGCAGTTGATCGGCCACGTGTACCGCAGCGTCCGAGACGGCGCGCTACCGCCGGCCGGCGGCACGCTCATCCGGCTGTTCCACGCCGAGACCGTGTTCGTGAATGTTGACACCGCCATGGCGATCGCCGGTAGCGCCGGCGTTGTCGGCGAACCGGGCGAGGGCCTGGAAACCGGGCTGCGCTACCTGTCCCGCCAGACCGTCGCGATGGGTGGCGGGACCACGGAGATGGCGCGCAACGTCATCGGTGAGCGGGTGCTGGGCTTCCCCCGGGAATTCGCGGCCGACCGCGGCGTGCCGTTCAAACAGGTGAAGCACGGCCCGCGGCGGGGCCGCCCCTAGCCCTCCGCGACGAGGTTCTCGGCGAGCCCGCCGGCGACCGGGATCTGGACCAGCGACAGCACATGATGCGCCGGGGTCCCCGGCGGGGCCACCAGCACGTACTCGCTGCCCTGTCGTTGTGCCCGGTCGCGGGCGGCGGCCAGCGCGCTGACCCCGGCCGAGCCGAGATGGGTCACGCCGCCGAGATCGATCGTCAACGGCGCGACGCCGGAACGGCTTTCGACCGCGATCTTTCGATCCAGGGTGGAGGCCGTGCCGGAATCGACGTCGCCGCTGACGACGATGCGGCCGGGTTCGGTGACCGCACAGGCAAATTCGGAGTTGATCGACCGCCGGCGATCCGCGTGACTGACCAGCGTGTCGGTGACGAAATTGGCCGGCCGCGACAGGCGGTGCGTCAAGCTGGCGGTCGTCCCCCCTGGCCCATGGCTGACGTGCGCGCTCGACACCAGGGCTTCGGCCATGGCAAGGCCGCGTCCGCGGCCCTGCTCGCCTTCACGGTGATCCTTCCACTGCCCGTGGTCGATGACCGACGCATACAGGTTGCCGTCGCCGGACAGCGATGCATCGAGGACGATCCCGTCGGAAACCTCTGCGCCGTAACCGTGTTCGACCGCGTTCTCGACGAATTCCGAGACCGCGTGCACGATGTCGGAAATGTCGTCGGGGGAGGCGCCGATGTCGGAGAGCCATTGACGCAGGCGGCCGCGGACCGCGCGGGCGGCCTGAATCGTCGCGTCCACCGTCATCTGCAGCGGTGGCGGCGGCGTCCGCCGTTGCGCGGCAAGCAGTGTGATGTCGTCGTTGTAGCCGGTCGGGCGCAGCAGCAATTCCAAAGTCTCCGAACAGATTCGGTCGATGCGCCGCCGCGAGGAGTCGATCACGAAACCGCCCTGGCCGCCCGCGATGTTGCCCGCCAATTCGGCGAATTCGGCGGTGCTGGCCATCAGCGGCCGGCCCGGGCGTTCGATCAAGCCGTCGGTGTAGAGCATGACGGCGTCACCGACGCCCAGGATTTCCGTGCGCACCGGAAAACCTGTGCCGCTGCCCAGCGGGCCGGCACCGGACGGCTCGAGATAGCGCGATTCGGCGTCCGCCGCAACGAGCAGCGGCGGTGGGTGTCCGGCGGTGCAGTATTGGAACTCGCCCGTGGTGAAGTCGAGCGATCCCGCGCACATCGTGGCGGACCTCGAGCCCGGAACATGTTCGTGGAAGCGGTCGACCGCCGCCAGCGCCTCGGCGATCGGATAGCCGGCCAAGATCTGCATCCGCAGCGCGGTGCGCAATTGCGACATCACCGCGGCGGCTTCGACGCCGTGGCCGACGACGTCGCCGACGACGAGAACCAGTCGATCCCCGAGGGGTATCGCGTCGAACCAGTCGCCACCGGCGGCGGTGTCCTGCGCGGCGACCAGGTACTCGGCCGCGACGTCGGCGCCGGGAACCACGGGCACGGACGGCGCCAGCAACGCCTGCTGCATGACGGTCGCCGAATCACGGACATTGCGGTACCGCTCGGACAACTCCTCCATGCGGGACTCGGCGGCCAGCCGCGCCCGCACCCGGTCGGTGACGTCGACGAAGGCGAGTTGCACCCCCTCGATCGAGCCGTCGTCGGCGCGGCGCGCGGTGACGATGAAGTCGAAGAAGTGTTCCTGTGCGGTCCCCGAGCCCTCGAAGTCGGCCTGCACCCGCCACTCGGTGCCCGACTGGGGTTCGCCTGTTTGATACACCCGGTCGAACATCTGCAGGATTTGCTGGCTCTCCAGCTCCGGATAGACCTCGCGCACCAGGAGCCCGATGCTGTCGACCGGGGGACTCAGGGCCCGGTAGGCGGCGTTGACCGCGACGAATCGGTGGTCGGGCCCGTCGAGGCCAACCAACAGCGCGGGGACGTTCTCGAAGATGCGGCGGACGTCGTCGGCCGTACCCACGGTCTTGTCCCAGTTCCTCTCGGCGGCCATTGACCGTCCCTCCTACGGACCCTTCCTCGGACCGAGTCCCGCAAGCTGGTCAAAAACGCTGAGCACTCGCCAGGCACAGGCATCAAGCGTATCAACGGCGGACTCGTGCTCGGCGCATCAATTTTCCTCGCGTGGCGTGTGGCTACACCGAGGTCAGCCCGGGCGCGGCAATTAAGCCAGGACCGTTTGTAATTACTCAGCGCGGGTATCACGCGGCCATGGTCAATGTCGTCCCAGGGCGGTTGATCTCGCTGTGGCGAAGCATCTGGTCCTCACCGGTGCTCACCCTGGATGGCTGGGTCGCGTTCAACCTGCCGCGAACGGTGACCGCGTTGGGCGCTTCGCTGCTGGTGGGTCTGCTGGCGGTGCACGCCTACGTCTTCGCCACGGAACCCGGGACGCCCGGGTACTTCGCCGTCTACGCGGCGCTGCTGGCGATCTGTTGCCTGACGGCCGCCGCCGCGATGGCGTTCGCCCTCAAACCGCAAGTGCCGCAGGCGGGCTGGTACCTCGGCAGCCTGACCTGCCTTGCCTTCCTCGCCATCTACCTGGTCAGCCGGTGGTTCCGCCTGCCGGGGCTGGAGGCGTTGACGGGCCGCTGGGACCTGGCGCCGGGGACGTTGGCGCTTGCGTGCGCCGCCGGCTTCATCGCGGTGCACACGACGGTGCTGTCCGGCATCAACGTGGCCTACCCGCAACGCCAACAGTGGTACGACTGAGGAGAGCCCAGGCATGACGACGCTCGACTACCCGGCGTGGCTGCGAGTGGACCATTGGCTCAACGTCCTGTTCGTCACGCTGATCATCCGCAGCGGCATCGAGATCCTCGCCACCCACCCCAAGTTGTACTGGCACGACGACAGCAAACCCGGCAGCGAATGGGCGCGCTTCACCCGCAAGGTCATGCCGCGCGACCGCCTGTACGACACCCTCGACGAGGAAGAGTCATACAGCTCCCTGGTCGCGCTGCCCGGTCACAAGAAATTGGGGATGGGCCGCCACTGGCACTTCTTCACGGTGATCTGCTGGATTCTGCTCGGGTTGTCGTATTACGTACTGCTTTTCGCGACCGGGCAGTGGCACCGTTACTGGCCGTATTCGTGGTCGATTTTTCCCGAGGCCGCCAATGACATCGTCACGTACCTCTCGTTCAACCTGCCGCCACTGCTGCCCGGTGAGCCCCTGGACGCCATTCAGAAACTGACCTACGCCGGCGTCGTCTTCGTCCTCGCGCCATTCCAGATCTTGACGGGCGCCGCGCAATCCCCGGCGATCGAGGCGCGCTTCCCGTGGTACGTGCGGATGTGGGGCGGTCGGCAATGGGCCCGAAGCCTGCATTTCCTGGGGTTGCTGGCCTTCGTCGTCTTCATCGTGATTCATCTGTCGATGATCTTCTTCTGGGGCTGGGGTCAACTGACGGCGTCGATGATCTTCGGCTCGGTTCGCAACATCAATTGGGCTACGGCGCTGTCTTTCGTGATCATCGGAGCGATCGTCGCCATCCACATCGCGGCTACCAAGTGGAGCCTTCGCAGTCCTCGATCGGCGCAGCGCGTGCTAGGTGCGGTGACCACAGCCGCTCGGCGCCTGTTGCTGCGGCCGCTCAACTCCCGACAGAACTACCCGCCGGGCAAGATCTCCCCGCAGCACCGGGTAAACGGCAAGCCCCCGACGAGCGTCGACTTCAAGGTGATGGCCGTCCATAACTTCGTCGACTGGCGCCTGCGGGTGGGCGGCCTCGTCGAAAACCCGGTGACTCTGGACCTGGCCGCGCTGCGATCGCTCGCCGAGCCGGAGACGCAGCGCGTCATGCACAACTGCGTTCAGGGCTGGACCAGCATTGCCGAATGGAAGGGGCTGCACCTAGGTCGACTCGTTGAGCTGGTCCGGCCCCTGCCGCAAGCCAAGTACATCTGCTTCCTCAGCATGCAAGACAACAGCACCGATGAACCCGCTTCAGAGGGCGGAGGCCAGTTCTACGAAGTCATTGATATGGAATTTGCTCACAAGCCGCAGACGCTGCTGGCCTACGAAATGAACGGGACGCCCTTGCCGATCAAGCACGGCGCGCCATTGCGACTGCGGGTTGAGACCCAGGTGGGCTTCAAGATGACGAAGTGGATCAACCAGATTGAGTTCGTCGAGGACTACTCCGGCATTGGGCTCGGCCTGGGAGGCTGGCGCGAGGACCACGTCTTCTACGACAAAGACGTGGAGATATGAGATGACCTGGGGCACTTATGAAAACGTCGGGACGCGGCCCGAGCTAATCCCTTTGGATCGGGCGGCGCGGGAGCGTGTGCTGGAGCAGATCGCGGTTAAAGGCGGACATTGCGAGGCCTGCGACGCCACCGACTTTACGGTCGGCGATGCGATGATCATGGGCTTTCTGTTTCTGGACGAGGACGCAGACGCCTACATGGTGGCGCTCACCTGCTGCAACCCCGAATGCCCCAAGCCCAGGACCGCGATCAGGTTGTCCGGCAACGACTTTCTCTCCGACGAGCAACAGGCTCGCGCCAAGGCACTCCGCTCTTCGATCGCGTGACCGGGCTAGTTGCGCAGTAGACGCCTCGCCTTCGCACGCCGCCGACTGCCGGCGCGGTCATCCTGCGAACCCGCGAAGGTGGGCCGAGCCAACTTGAATCTCTCGATCAGGGGCAATGCCGCACGCACGTCGTCACACAACACCCGGAAGCGGCGCTCGTCGGCCTCGGCGAGCCGGCCCATAGAACTGTAATGCGCCATGCGGGGGAGGCGTCCAGCGAGCGCCGTGCCCCAGCGGACGCTGAGGTCGTAGATGTCTTCGTCGCCGAAGATGTCGGCGGCTTCCTTGTGCTCGGCGAGTTCTTTAAGTCTTTCGAGTTGCTCACCGATGAACGCGATGTCGTCGTCGATGTTGACATACGCGCGACTCTGCGGCGCCATGCTCATGCGGCTCCACTTCTTGCCCACTTAAGCGTCTGTTGCTCCGGGGAGTACCCGCGTCCGCGCCGCCGGAACATCAAGTGCATCAAAAACAGTTGCCAGTGAGAACTATTGTCGAAATATCGACAGATTCGGCAGCGCCGAAAGGGGAATCGGGTGATGTAGATGCACGGCCTCTTGATGGAACTGTTCAACGGCTGGCGGCCGGCGCTGTACGCGGCGATCAAGGCGCTGGCGCTGTTTCTCACCGCCGCTGCGGCTTTCCGGCTGACGCTGCGGCGCACGATCGCGGAATTCACGCCCTTCGACTGGATTACCGCGGTCGCGGTGGGCGCGATCGTCGGCCGCACCGCGACGGCAGCGGGCACCTCGTGGCTGACCGGAGCGGCCGCGTTGCTCACGCTGATCGCCGCCCACGACATCGTCGCTCGCCTGCGGTTCATACCATGGGTGCACAGACTCGTTGATCCGCCGGTGCGGGTGCTCATCCGCGATGGCCAACTCGATGAACGAAACCTGTTGCGATGCAGGCTGACTCACGACGACATGGACGCGATCTTACGTCAGCACGGTCATCAGACAACCGCCGATGTGAGGCTTGCGTTATTCGAGACGAAAGGCGTGGTGTCGGTCTTCGGCACCGACGACCGATCAGGCTGAAACCGGCTTCTTCGAATCCGCAGAGACCTTCATCAGCTTCATCAGGTTGCCCCCCATGATCTTCGCGACGTCTTCCTGCTCGAAGTCGGTGAGCTCGTCGACGAAGGAGATCGGGTCCTTGAGGCCTTCGGGATGCGGCCAGTCGGATCCGAAGAGGACCCGGTCGGTGCCGACCATCTTGACGATCTCGGCGAACCGGTCCTCCCAGAACGGGGTGATGTAGACGCAGCGCTTGAAGGCCTCGATGGGGTCCTCGCTGAACGCCTGCGGCATCTTCTTGTAGACGCCCTTGAGGCCCTTGAACAGATCCGGCACCCAGTCGGCACCGTTCTCGATCGACAGGATCCGCAGCTCCGGGTTGCGCGACAGCGCGCCGTGGCACACCAGCGCACCCATCGCGTCGATGATCGGCCGGTGGCCCATCACCAGGCTGCGGAACGGGGTCGGCTTGAACGGCAGGAACTCGTCGCCGGGCTCCCACACGTTGGCGAATTCGGAATAGCCGCTGTCCGAGGCGTGCATCGAGACGGGAAGCTCGGCCTTGATGCAGGCCTGCCAGAACGGGTCGAACTCTTCGAGGCCGAACGACCGGCTGCCCTTGTAACCGGGCACCGGCGCCGGGCGCACGAGGACGGTGCGGGCGCCGCGCTCGAGAACCCATTCGAGTTCTTCGAGCGCCCGCTCGACGATCGGCAGGGTGATCACCGGCGTGGCGAAGATGCGGTCTTGGTAGTTGAACGACCACTGCTCGTACATCCACTGGTTCAGCGCGTGGATGACGTCGTGGGTCATCTCCGGGTCGTCCTTCATGCGCTCCTCGACCAGGCTGGCCAGCGTCGGGAACATCAGGGCGTAGTCGATGCCCAGCTCGTCCATGACCTCGAGCCGCGCGCCGGGTTCGCGGAAGGCTGGGATGGCCTTCATCGGCTCCCCGAGGATCTCGCGATAGCTCTTGCCCTGCGCGCCGTTGCGGAAGTAGTCCTCCTGCGCCCCGGGGCGCGCCACCACCTCGAACGTGGGGTTCGGGATGTACTCGCTGATGTGGCCGCGGACCACGATCTTGGTGCGGCCGCGGACCTCGACGTAGTCGATGACGCGCTTGCGGTTCTCGGGCAGGAACTTGGTCAGCGCCTCCTGCGGCTCGTACATGTGGTTGTCCGCGTCGAATACGGGGAAGGAAAGTTCGCGGGACGGCATGGCGATCTCCTTGGCGGAAGTTTCGAATTCTCGGTAAGTGGTAATGACGTTACCACTCATGTGACGTCGCGTGTAGCGCTGCCAGCCGCCTCGGTTGTCACGCTGGCGTGACGCGCGGGGCTAGGCGCCCGGCCAGTTGGGCAGCTCCGGCGTCTTCCCGTTGATCACGGCGAAGTTCACGGTCGCGGTCGCGAGGAGCTCGTCGTCACCGCCGTAGATGTCCACCTGCATCACCATCGCCCGCCGCCCGGAGCGCAGCATCCGGGGCACCGCGAAGGCCGAGCCCTGCCGGATCGGGCGCAGGTAACGAACGAAGAGGTCCGCCGTCGTCATCGTGGTGCCGGGCGCCAGGTAGTCCAGGCCGAACTGCCCGGCGGCGACGTCGACGAGCGTCGCGATCAGGCCGCCCTGCAAGGCGCCGGAGGTGTTGACGACGGCCGGGCTGACCGGCATCGTCATCGCGAATTCGCCTTCGCGGGTGCCCGGCCGCATGCCGATCTGGGCGAACAGCTCCGACAGCGACGGCGGGCTCGACTCCTCGTCAGAGTCCCGGATGCCCAGGGCGCGACTGCAGAATTCGTAAAGGTGCCCGACGTCGACCGGGGCCCCGTTCAATTCGGCGCCCAGCCAATGCAATCGCTGCGCGCCCATCACGGTCTGCATGACAATGGCGGCCGCCGCGGCGACGTCCAGCCCCGGGTTGAACACCCCCTCGGTGATGCCCTGCCCCACGATGTCGCGGATCAGTCGATGCAGGGGCGAGAGCACCCGTGCGTAATCGCGGGGGCGCGTCTCGGCCAAGTGCTGGTTGTAGAGGGTCAGCGCCCGGTTGAGGCTGTCTTGGGTGCTGGATTCCGGTTGCTGGCTGATGCGGTCGATCACCAGCTTGAGCGCGGCGGTGCTGTCCAGGCCCTCGGTCTCGGCGCGCCAGGCCTGGACGGAGTGCGCGATGGTCCGGTCGAACAACGCCAGCAGCAATTCGTCCTTGCTGCTGAAATGCTGATAGAAGGCGCGCAGCGAGGTCTTGGACCGGGCCACGACCTCCTGCACCGTGAAGTCGGTGCGTCCGGTCTCGCCCAGGATCTCGACCGCCGTTCGGATGAAGCGGTCGCCCCGCGTCACTTCGACGTCGTCGCCAAGGTCGGCCATGAGCGCTTCGTCCCCTTCCTCGGCGCGGTGCTCGCGCTATGAGAATGAGGTTACCGCGCCTGTCCGCCGGTGCGCGCCCATTGCCTTCGGGCAGAAAATTCCGAGGATCTGCTGGCAGTTGTCTTTGTTGATGAGGCGGGCGGGGGCGGTTGTCAGGGCAAGACCGCGATGGATTTGGTTTCCAGGTAGCTGTCGATGCCCTCGGGGCCCAGTTCTCGTCCGTAACCGCTGCCCTTGACGCCGCCGAAGGGGGCGAACGGATCCATGGTGTAGCCCTGGTTGACGCCGAGGGTGCCGCTGCGCACCCGCGCCGCGATCGACAAGGCGCGGTCCGTGTCGGCGCTCCACACCGATCCGGCCAGGCCGTACTCGGAGTCGTTGGCGATCGCGACCGCGTCGTCCTCGTCGCGATACGGGATGACGGTGATCACCGGCCCGAAGATCTCCTCGCGGGCGATGCGCATCGTGTTCTCGGCGGAGGCGAACAGGGCGGGTTTGACGTACCAGCCCCGGTCCAGCCCGTCGGGCATCTCGGTCCCGCCGATGACGAGGCGGGCGCCCTCGTCCTGGCCGACCCGGATGTAATCGCGGACGCGTTTCTGTTGCCGGCGCGAGACCAGCGGCCCCAGCTGCGTGCCGGCATCGTTGGGATCGCCCACCCGCAGGGCGGTCATCTCGGCGGCGAGCGCGTCGACGTACTCGTCCTCCCGATGGCCGGGGACCAGCACGCGGGTCAGGGCGTTGCAGATCTGGCCGCTGTTCGACAGGCTGGCCGACCGCACGCCGGCCGCGACCGCCTCGGGTGCGGCGTCGTCGAGGATGACGGCGGCCGACTTGCCGCCGAGTTCGAGACTGACCTTGGTGAGGTTGGTCGCGCAGGCGGCAGCCACCGCCCGGCCCGCCGCCGTCGACCCCGTGAACGACACCTTGTCCACGCCGCGGTGGGACACCAGGAGCTGACCCACCGCGCTGTCGCCGGGCAGCACGCTGACCACGCCCGGGGGCAGGTCGAGTTCTTCCAGCATCTCCGCCAAAAGCAAAGCGTTCAAGGGTGATTCGGGCGCGGGCTTGAGCACAACCGCGCAGCCGGCGAGCAGCGCGGGAACCAGTTTGGTGACGATGAGGAATTGGGGCATGTTCCACGGCACGATCGCGGCGACGACGCCAACGGGTTGCTTGTGCACGTGCACGTCGGCGCCGAAGAAGCCCCGGCGGGTCTCCTTCCAGGCGTGCCGCTCGGCCAGGTCGCAGAACGCTCGCATCATCATCGCGGGCAGGCCGACCTGCGCGCGCTGGGAAAAGGTGATGGGGGCGCCGATCTCGGCGGTGATGACGCCGGCCATCTCGGCGCGCCGTTGATCGTAGATCTCGGTGAGGCGCCGGATTGCCGCGATCCGTTCGGCCGGCTCCGTCCGGCCCCAGGGCCCCTCGACCGCCGAGCGGGCGGCGGTGACCGCCGCGTCGACGTCGGCCGGTCCGGCGGCGGCCACTTCGGCGATGGGTTGCTCGGTGTGCGGGGAGATGACCTGGAATGCGTCGGCGTGCGCCCGCACCAGGCCGCCGTTGGCGATCCGCAACCCAAGGCCATGCTCCATCGAGGACTCCCGTCGGCAATATCAACTACTTGCGATTACGCGGTCGAGCATATACCGTCGGCCCCGACGGGGTCCCACCGAATCACTGAAACCGGTGGCCGCGTGGCTATTCGGATAGGAGCGATCATGGCTCGATTCCCCAAGCCGCCGGAGGGCAGCTGGACGCAGCATTACCCCGAGCTGGGAACCGGACCGGTCTCGTATGAGGATTCCATCAGCCCGGGGATCCACGAGTTGGAGCGCGAAGCCATCTTCAAGCGCGCCTGGCTCAATGTTGGCCGCGTTGAACAACTTTCGCGTACCGGCAGTTACTTCACCAAAGAGCTCAAAGCCGTCAACACCTCGATCATCGTGGTGCGCACCAAGTCCGGGGAGATCAAGGCGTACCACAACGTGTGTCGCCACCGCGGCAACAAGCTGGTGTGGAACGACATGCCGCTGGAGGAGACCAGCGGTGTGTGCCGGCAATTCACCTGCAAGTACCACGCCTGGCGGTATGACCTGGACGGCAATCTGACGTTCGTGCAGCAGGAGGGGGAGTTCTTCGACCTCGACAAGAGTCGCTACGGGTTGGTGCCGGTGCACTGCGAGGTGTGGGAAGGCTTCGTCTTCGTCAACTTCGCCAAGAAGCCCGAACAGTCGTTGCGCGAATTCCTCGGGCCGATGGTCACCGCGCTGGAGGGCTATCCGTTCGACAAGATGACCTCGCGCTGGTACTACCGCTCGGAGGTCAAGGCTAACTGGAAGCTCTACATGGACGCGTTCCAGGAGTTCTATCACGCGCCGGTGCTGCACGCGAACCAGTCACCCACGGCGTACTCAAAAGCGGCCGCCGAGGCGGGTTTTGAGGCCCCTCATTACCGGTTGGACGGCCCGCACCGGTTGGTCAGCACGTCGGGCGTGCGCGCGTGGGAGATGTCGGCGGAGATGCGCAAGCCGATCGAGGACATCTGCCAGAGCGGGCTGTTCGGTCCGTGGGACAAACCGGAGCTCGGGGCGATGCCCGCCGGGCTGAACCCCGCGAAATGTGATCCGTGGGGCCTGGACTCGTTCCAGCTGTTCCCCAACTTCGTGATCTTGTTCTGGGGCCAGGGCTGGTATCTGACCTACCACTACTGGCCCACCTCCTACAATTCGCACATCTTCGAGGGAACGCTGTACTTCCCTCAGCCGCGCACCCCGCGTGAGCGCGTCGCCCAGGAACTGGCGGCGGTCTCGTTCAAGGAATACGGGTTGCAGGACGCCAACACCCTCGAGGCGACGCAGAGCATGATCGAGTCGCGGGTGGTCGAGGAGTTCGTGCTCAACGACCAGGAGATCCTGCTGCGACACCTGCACAAGGAGACCGCGGCGTGGATCGACCAGTATCGCCGCACCTTGCCGGCGGGAGTGTGAGCGCGATGTCGCCCATGCTGCCAAGCGAATTCGCCGACCTGGAGGCGTTCACGGACTGGTGTCTGGGTTCCGAGCCGGAGCGCTACGCCAAGAGGTTGGCGAGCACCATGACGGAGATGAAGGCCTTCTACGACGCCATCACGCCGCGGGCGGAAGAGGCCCTGGCGTACTGCGACAAGTTCTCCTTGGACGACCTGCCCGACGACGTGCTCAATCTCATGCACTTGCTGTATTCGATGATCATGGTGTCGTTTCCGGTGGAGTGCTGGAAGCAGCCGCGGGTGCCCGACTCCGGTGCGTCCACCCTGGATTGCGTGTCCGAGCCCGTTCCATGACCACCGTCTTGCGGGCGGCGCGGTGGGCCGACGTGGTCGACGGCCTGGTGCGCTCGCCGGCGGTGGTGGTCGTGGATGGCGAGCGCATCGCCGCCGTCAATCCCGAAGGTGCAGTGCCGGATTCGGCCACCGTCATCGACCTGGGCGACGTGACGCTGCTGCCGGGGCTGATGGATATGGAACTCAACCTGCTGATCGGCGGTCCCGGTGGACCCGAGGGTTTGCCGTCGCCGATGCACGGCGTCCAGGACGACCCGGCCTACCGCACCTTGCGTGGCGCGGTCAATGCGCGCACCACGCTGGACGCGGGCTTCACCACCGTGCGCAACCTTGGGCTGATGGTCAAGACCGGTGGCTACCTGCTCGACGTGGCGCTGCAGCGCGCCATCGACCAGGGCTGGCACGCGGGGCCGCGGATCTATCCCGCCGGCCACGCCGTGACGCCGTACGGCGGGCACCTGGATCCGACGGCGTTCCAGCGCCTCGCGCCCGGCATCATGCCGCTGTCAGTGGCCGAGGGCATCGCCAACGGTGTCCCGGACGTGATCGCCTGTGTGCGTTACCAGATTCGGCACGGCGCGAAGCTGATCAAGGTGTCGGCCTCCGGCGGCGTGATGTCGCACAGCACGGCCCCCGGCGCCCAGCAATACTCCGACGCCGAGTTCGCCGCGATCGCCGACGAAGCCCACCGGGCCGGGGTGCGGGTGGCCGCGCACGCCGTCGGTGACGCCGCGATCCGGGCGTGCATCCGGGCCGGGATCGACTGCGTCGAACACGGATTCCTGGCCAGCGACGAGACGATCCAGATGATGGTCGATCACGGCACCTTCCTGGTCTCGACCACCTATCTGACCGAGGCGATGGCCGTCGACCGCATCGCACCGGAGCTGCGCAAGAAGGCCGAAGAGGTGTTCCCCCGGGCAAAGGCCATGCTGCCGAAGGCGATTGCCGCCGGGGTGCGCATCGCGTGCGGAACCGACGCGCCGGCGATTCCGCACGGCCACAACGCCAAGGAGCTTGGGGCGCTGGTGCAGCGGGGGATGACGCCGATGCAGGCGATCCGGGCCGCCACCGTGGTGGCCGCGGAGCTCATCGACGCCGACGACGAGCTGGGCCGGCTGGCGCCCGGGTACCTCGCCGACATCATCGCCGTGCCCGGCGATCCCTCGCAGGACATCGACACCACGCTCGAGGTGTCGTTCGTCATGAAGGGCGGCGAAATCTTCAAGCAGGGAGGCGGCGATGGAACTCACCGATAACATCTTGTGGTTGCTCAAGCAGGCCTTCTACTACTCGCTGACCACGATCAACGACTCGATGCGGGTGCACGGGGTCAGCACCGCCCAGATCGGCGTGCTGCGCCAACTCGCCAACGAGCCCGGCCTTTCCGGCGCCGAACTCGCGCGACGCCTGTTGATCAGCCCGCAGGGCGTTCAGCTCGCGCTGACCGCCCTGGAGCGCCGCGGCCTGGTGGAAAGAAAGCGCGACCCCCAGCACGGCCGCATCCTGCAGGCCTACCTGACGCAGGAGGGCCGCAACGTCGCGGGGACGGTCGTCAACGATGCCATCGCCGCTCACGAGAGGGTTTTCGGTGTCCTCACCGTGCAGGAGCAGCAGATTCTGCGGGAGCTGTTGGGCCGCGTGGTCGAAAAGGGCACCGGCCATGAGCTTTTCAACGATCACGTCGACAACTGAAGAGCGAATATCTAGTACTTGATAATGATCGCAAGTAGTTGATATTGTCAGGGGGATGTCAGAGCCCACTGCGACCACCGGGGCGGGGTCGCGCGACAGCGACGGGGTCGTGACCGAGAAAGTGACCATAGAGCTGGACCGGCGCACCACGACGGTGCCCTACAGTGCGGGCGACACCTTGCTGCAGACCGCCCGCATGGCGGGTTTGGCCGCACCGTCGTCGTGCGAAACCGGTTCCTGCGCAACCTGCATGGCGCGCCTGGCCCAGGGGAGCGCCCGGATGCTCAA
>NZ_LZIZ01000225.1:0-35874 GCF_001666915.1 Mycobacterium sp. E3339
GGGTCTGCACATCTGGACGCGGGCCAAGATCAATCCCGTGGCGTGGCGGCTGCTCGCCTCCCCGCGCATCACCGGCCTGCTCGAGGGGTTTCCGCGACGCGCGCTGGAAACCCGCATGTGGACCGACGCCGATGTCTTCCTGCGGGCCGAGGGGCCATGAAATCGCCATGAAATCGCCTCGGGTGCTTTGGCTTTCGCCATGGACGCGGCCGGTGATGCGCGGGGAGGCGAGCAGCCGCCACGCCACGGGATTGATCTTGGCCCGCGTCCAGATGTGCAGACCCATGCCACCGAGCTGCCACCACCGCGTTTTGGAGGTGTGGAACTGCAGGCCGAATTGCCGTCCGATGAACTCACATGTCGATTTCTGATAAAAGGTGATGTGCTGGCCGGTGGCAAAGGCGTAATACATCCATTCCTCGGGCGGCGGGGGCCCGCCGTCAAAGATCTCGGTCGTGAAGACGATGGTGTCGGTGCCGGTGGTCTCGAGCAGCTCGGCGACGAATCCGACCGGGTCGGTCAGGTGCTCCAGCACCTCGAAGGCGGTGACGACCGTGTAGGGCGGCCCGGGGCCCGCGTCCGCCTCGAAGCCCTGCGCGGTCAAGTTGGGGGAGTGCTTGTCGGTCCAGTAATAGTCGAAGCCGATGTCGCGCATCAGCCGGGTGAAAACACCGTAGCCCCCGGCCGCGTCGAGAAACCGGCCGTGGCGATCGAAGAAGAAGTAGAGCAGCACCGACATCGCCCGGGCCAGATACTGATTGCGCCACAACATGGTGGTGTCCGCCGCGGCGATGGGGCTGGCATAAGCCTCGTCGAGCCAATACGGCTCTTCGGTCTGCAATGCACCGCAGTTGTCGCAGAAGTAATATTTGCAGTCGTATGTGGCAAGGACCTGGCGGGTGAAGGCCAGAGTGGTGCCCGAACTGCAGATGCGGCAAAGCACGCCTATCCAACCCTCCCGAGCCGTCCCGCGCGGGACAATGCAGAACCTACGGCACGGTCAACGCCCTCGGCAAGCAAATCGGCGCCAAATTTTGCGGCGCGGACCGCCGTTGTGCAGCAGCGCTATTCACCGAACGCGCGGAATGCTTGCCCATTGCCGTGATAGCTTTAGCTTCCAATGGCCAGAAGCGCTACACCGCCACCGAAAGAAACGCTCCGGCAGAAGATCCGGCGCATTCTTGGCGGCGAAACGCGGGACCAGCTCAAGGATCTGATCCTTTTCGACCATTCCCAGTCGCTCAAGGCCAACCACCCCAACCCGCTCAACCGCGCCGGGAAGCGATGCTTCTCGGCGACCGACGAGGACGGGATAACGCTGGAAATCTTGCGCCGGATCGGCCTGCTCGACGACGGTGTGTTCGCCGAATTCGGTGTCGGCGACGGAACGCAGAACAACACGCTGATCCTTGCCGCCCTGGGCTGGAAGGGCTTCTGGGTCGGGGGACAGGAACTGGCCGTCGCCGTCGAGGACCACCCGCGGTTCAGCTACCAGCAGGCGTGGATCACCGCGGACAACATCCTTGCGCTGACCCGGACCGGTCTGGCCCGCATCGACGCCACCGGAGTCGACGTGATCTCCCTCGACCTGGACGGCAACGACATCTACCTCGTCGAGAAGCTGTTGGCCGACGGCCTGCGGCCCAAGCTGTTCATCGTCGAATACAACGGCAAGTTCCCGCCGCCGGTGAAGTTCCAGATCGACTACGACCCCGAACATGAGTGGCAATCCGATGACTACTTCGGGGCATCACTGAGCAGTTTCGCCGCGCTGTTCGACCGCTTCGGCTACCGCCTCGTGTGCTGCAACTCCCACTCGGGTTCCGACGCGTTCTTCGTCGACGCCGCCCTGTCCGAACACTTCGGGGACGTGCCGACCGACATCGAGCGGCTCTACGTGGAGCCCAGGTACTTCCTGTACGGCGGCTTCGGGCAGCACAAGACGTCCCCCCGCACGGTGGCGAAGATCCTGCGCCGGCGCCCGGCCTAGCGCCCTTGCGTCCCGCGAAAGTCAGTTATCGGTAGGCGTTTTCACAACACCGCGGTGATCGCGTCGAGGTAGGCGTCGGTCATCGCCTCCACGGTGTAGTGCTTGCGCATCCGCTCGAATCCGCGCCGCCCGACCGCCGGCAGCGCGTCCGGGTCCGCCAGGATCCGCGCCAGGGTCTCCCGCCATCCCGACACCGATACGGGCTCGACCAGAAATCCCGCGGCGCCGAAGTCGAGCATCTCCGGCACCGCGCAGATCGCCGATGCCGCAACGGGAACCGCCCGTGCCATCGCCTCGAGGATCACCAGTGGAAACGCCTCGGACCGGCTCGGAACGCATAGCAGGTCCGCATCGGCGAACGCGGGCCCGGGGCCGGCCGACCAGCCCCGCCACCGCACCCGATCGCGCAAGCCGGCGGGCGTGAGCGCCTCCAACCTCTCGCGGTCCGGGCCGTCGCCGAAAATCGATAGCCGCCAAGCCATGTCGGGCAGGCCGCCGAGCGCCTCGATCAACAGGTGCGGGTTCTTGTGCTCGACGATGCGCGAGAGCATGACCAAGTGCAACGGCTCGCCGGCGACCCTGGTCCGGGGCGCCGGGTCGCCGGCCAGGGCGACGCCGTTGGGCGCCACGAACCGGCGCCCCCGGAGCCGATGCTGAGCGACCAGCATGTCCCAATGCCGTTGCGCGAGAACGATGAACCCGTCGGCCCGGCGCATGGCGGCGGTCAGCGGTCGCGAATAGATGGGCCGGTCCTCCTCCGGGGGGACGTGCGGCGCGACCAACCAGCGCCGATCACGACCGGCCGCACGCCACAACGTGGCGAACCCCGCCTCGGTGTTGGTGTCGGCGGTGATGAGCACCGCCGGGCCCGCGGGCAGGTCGACGACGGGCGCCCACCATGGCTGGCGCACCACGCGCACGGTGTCCGGGATCTCGGAGATCATCGGGCCGAACCGTTGCACGCAGACGATGGTGACCGGGTAGCCGCGGCGATCTAATTCTGCTGCCAGCAAGGCCTTTTGCCGTTCGGCACCGCCGTAGACCAGGCGGTTGGTGGTGATCACGATCGCGGGCCGGCCGGTGCGGGCGGTCCGCCGCGAGCGGCCCCGCGGGCTGGTGGCCGCCAGGTACATGTCCGCGTGATGCACGCTGTGCTGGTGTTCGAGCAGCAGCGCGGTGTTGGCTCGCGCCAGGTCTTGCTCGCGGCGGCGCCGGGCGGCGCTGCTCCCGACGTCGTCGGGCCCCGCGCGGGCGACACCCAGTTCGTCGGCCAGCAGGATCCGCCAGCCCGCCGCGCGGGCCCGGGCCTGCCAGTCGGCGGCCGCCCCGAAGTCGGCGAATTCTTCGTCGAAGCCGCCGATGGCGTTCCACGCCGCACGGCTGATCGCCAGGCAGGTGGCGTCCAAATCCCCGTCGACACCTTGGGTTTCGGCCGGTTGGCGGGCGTAGCGGCCCGTGATCGGCGAACGGCGCCGCGCGCGCGAACGGCCCGCCGCCAGCTCGCGGACCAAGGTCCGCCGGCGGGTCGCGACGTCCCACGGCGCCCAGCCTGGCACGGTGTCGTCGCGCGCCATCGGCGAAACCGCTCCCACCCGCGGCCGGGCGAGCAGTTCCCGGGTGCGGGTCAACGGACCGAGCAGGCGGGCGCCGGCATCCAGCAACAGCAGGTCGGCATCGCCCGGGACGCGCGCCACCAGAGCGTTAAACGCCTCGGCGAAGCCGAGTTTCGGCGTTCCCGACACCCAGTGAACGTGGCGGGCCGGCGGCTCCGGACGGTCCGCGCGGTCGTAGACGTAGACCGCAAGCTCGGGTAGCTGTTCGGCGACGCCGGCCAGGCAGCTCTCGAGCGGGGCGCGGTCGTCGGCGACGATCAATACCGCGAGCGGACGCCCCGGCGGCAGTGCGGTTGCGTCGCCGGCCGGCGCCTGCAGATACTGCCGGTCCAATTCACGCTTCATGCCGCCAGCTGACTTCGGCGCAAGGAAGTCACGTCCGACCAGCGCAACGGGCCCACCGCCGCGCTGGTGACTAGGTAGACGACGGCGGCCAGCGCGAGAACGAGAATGACGTGATGCTCCCGCAGCAACAGGGCCACCGCGGCGCTCGCTCCCGTCGGTATCAGCACCCGCAGCAGGAACATCATCGGCGTACGGTAGCCGCAGTGCCGGCGCAGCCACCAGCTGCTGACGACCATGTTGAAGAACTCCGTGCACACCAGGGCGACGCCGGGGCCGACGGCGCCGAACCGGCCGGCGAGGGCGAGATTGAGCGCCACGTTGAGCACCAGGGTCGCGACCGTCAGCCACAACAGGATCCGCTGGTGATGGCTGGCGACCAAACCCTGGCCCAGGGTGCCGCTGACGAATCGCAGGGCGGCCGCGACGAACAACAGCGCCAGCGTCGGCGTCCCGCGCGCGATGAACGCCTTGTCACCGAACAACCCGATCAACGGCCCGGCCAGCAGCGCGCCGACCACCGCGACCGGGACCGCCACGAAGTACATCAGCTCGACGCTGCGGCGCAGGAAGCCGGCGAACGCGGCGACATCGCGGGCGAACAGCTCGGTGGCCGTCGACAGCGTCGACTTGAGGAAGACCAGGGATACCACGATGGTGTTGAACGCGATCGTGAAGGCCAAGCCGTACACGCCCACCTCGGAGTGGGTGCTCAGCAGGGACAGGATCACGCCGTCGGCGCGGCAGTACAGCAGTGCCACGACGAGAAAACCCATCAGCGGCAGGCTTTCCCGCAACAGGTCGGCGGCCTCCCGCGGCGCGAAGACCGGGCGCACCGAGATGTGTCGCATCGCCGCGGCGCCCTGGATGATCAGCTGCACGGCGGGTGGGATGAGTTGCGCGACGGCGAACCAGATGACGTCCGCGCGTTGGGCGACAAGGAAGGCGACCATGCCCAGCGCGCCGAGCCGGCCGACGACGTCGGAGATGGCCACCGCGGAGAACCGGACGGTGGCAAGGAAAACCGGCTCGAACCGCGTCGTCATGGTTTGCATCAGCAGCGCCCCCGACAGCACCACGAGCATCACGCGCACGTCGGTGTCGCGATAGATGAGCAACCCGGATCCGGCGGCCAGCAACGCGAGCGGAACGCAATAGATCAGGGCCATGCCGCTGTTCACGCGCACCAGGCGCTCGAGGTCGCCCCGCCCGGAGGTCACCCGCCGCACGATCACGGTGGCGATGCCCAGATCGGCCAGGCTGGTCCACATGGCGATGAAGAGGACGGCGATGGATAGCAGGCCGTAGCGTCCAGGGCCCAGGTAGCGCGCGGTCATCGCCACGGAGACCACCGAGGCCAGCATGCCCAGGGCGCGGCAGATCAGCTGGATCGAGAACGCGTGAGCCATCCGCGAGAGCGGAACCGACGGGACGACCGCGCCAGGCGTCGTCGGCTCAGTCATGACTCCCTAGTATGCGCCGTGACTGGTGAGAACGGCCTTAACCGTCTTGGCGACGATCATCAGGTCACCCGACATCGACCAGTTGTCGACGTACGACAGGTCCAGCCGCACCGACTCTTCCCACGACAGGTCGGACCGGCCGCTGACTTGCCACAAACCGCTGACGCCCGGCTTCACCAACAGCCGCCGCTTGACGTCGCCGTCGTAGTTTTCGACTTCCCGCCGCAACGGCGGGCGGGGTCCGACCACGCTCATGTCACCCTTGAGCACGTTGATGAACTGGGGCAGTTCGTCGATGCTGAACCTGCGCAGAATCCTGCCAACTGGGGTGACCCGCGGGTCCTGGCGCATCTTGAACAGCATCCCGCCGGCGCCCTCGTTGTGCGCCAGCAGCTGCTCGAGCTGGGTGTCGGCCCCGTCGGTCATGGTCCGGAACTTGAACATGGTGAAGGGCTTGCCGTCGATGCCGATTCGCTCGGCCGGGTAGAACACCGGGCCCTTGCTGGTGAGCTTGATGGCGATGGCGGCCGCGATGAGGATGGGCGCCGTGCCGATGAGGGCCGCCAGCGAGAACAGGAAGTCGAACACCTGCTTCTGGAAGCGTTGCGTCCCTTCGTATTGCGGCTTTTCGACGTGCAGCAGGGGCATTCCAGCGGTGGGGCGCAGGGTCAGCCGGGCTTCGGCGACGTCCATCACCCCGGGCGACACCACGACGTCGACGTCCATGGTCTCGAGCTGCCACATCAGCTCCCGGATCCCGTGCATCCCAAAGTGATCCGTCTGCGTGACCGCCACGGTGTCGGCGCCGCAGCGTTGGATCGCCGCCACCGCGTGGGTGACGTCACCGAGGATCGGCACCGCGCGGCCACCGAGGGTGATGGTGTTGCCGCGTGGGGGGCCGTACCCCGGGATGCACACGCCCACCACGACGTAGCCGTCCAGCGGGTTGCGGGCCAGTTCGTGGGCAAGGTGGGAGACGGCCTGCCGGTCCCCGATCGCCAGGACCGTGGTCTGGCAGTGGCCAAGCGTCCGCATGCGGGTGATGTGCTGGCGCCACAGGCTGCGGCTGCCGAGCAGGCCTATGGTGCCGATGGGAAGCGCGATCGCGAGGTATCCGCGGGCCAGGTCGACCTTGGCCAGCAGCGTCACCATCGCGATGATTCCGAAGGTCCAGAACGACGCGCTGCCGATCCGCCGGTACTCGTCGATGCCGGCGCCGATGACCCGCGGTGAGCGCGTCTGGAAGGCCGCCAGCGACGACAGCCACAGCGCCGCGAACAGGAGGGACAGCAACGTCATGCTCAGGTCCGAGTAACCCGACGTGTTGGCGATTTCACCGAATCGGACGTGCTGCGCGAGCAGCACCGACGCGCACACGATCACGGTGTCGGTGATGCGCAGCCGGTGCGAATACCGGTGCTGCCAGCGCCGAACGGGATTAGCACCGGGGGCGGGCGCCGAAGGGGCGGTGACCGGCAAAGCGGTGGTGCGGCGAGACAACGACGTCATGGCGGCCGGTTTCCGCTTCTGCGGCCCTGGTTCGACGTACATGACATCCACCAATTCCTGGGTCATCAACGGCTCAGACATGACGCTGCACTCTCGATCGACGGGTAATTGGTTGTTCGTGAGGGCCAACTGGCATCGCGTTCGGAGATCACCGTGACCGGCAACGGCCACACGATCCCGAATTCGGGTTCGCTCCAATGGAATCCCTGCTCGTCGAACGGCGCCGGCGGACCGCTGACCTGGTAGCTGACCTCGGTGTCGTCGACCAGGGTTTGGAAGCCGTGTGCCACGAAAGGCGGCAGGAACAGCGCCCGGTAGTTCTCGGCGCTCAACTCGACCATCGTGTGGTCGCCGTAGCTCTTCGACCCGGGGCGAATGTCCACCGCGACAGCGGCGATGGCGCCGCGGGTGCAGCGGATCAGCTGGGTCTGGGCGTGCGGCCCCTGGTGGTGCAGACCCCGCACCGTGCCGCGGGTGTAGTTGAAGTAGATGTGCGTGTGGGTGACGTCGAAAGTCAGCCCACGACTGGCGAATTCGTCGGCGCAGTAGGAACGGGAAGAGAAGCCGCGATGGTCGCGCTGCGGTTCGAGGTCAATGATCGTCACGCCGGCGACCTGGGTGGGCGTGTACTTCACTTACCGCTCCTTCGCATCACGGGCAGTTCTGGCCGGATCATCCGTATCCGGCGGACGGCGGGCGGGTCATCACGGTGGGGATGACGCCGTAACGGGGTCCGAGGTTCTTGCCCGACGCGGCGGCCAGGCGCGGCAGCGAGCCCATGATGCTGGGGGGCGTGTTGGCGCCGGCGAGGTTGATGGCCGGCAGCGCGGACGCGGCGCTCTGCGCCGTCGGGATCACGCTGGTCCAACTCGCCGGCACCGCAAGCGGTCCCAGCGACGCGGCGCTGCCCAGGCTGCCGGCGACACCCGACCCGAGCGAGCCCAGCGATCCGAGCGCGCCGACGCCGGTGCTCGCCGCGCTGGCCGCCCCCGACGCCGCGGTGCTCGCGGCCGCCATCGCCCCGTTCGCCAAGCCTTGCGCGGTCTGCGCCATGCCGAGGATGGAGGACATGCCGTACAACGGCGTGGCCGCGGCCATGAAGTAGGTGGGCACGGAGCTGGGCAGGCTGGACACCAGGCTGTCCATCAGCGACGACGTGGCGGAGCCGGTGCCGCCGGTGGCCGCGGTGGTTCCGCTGGTCAGCGCGCTGACCGGTGAGGAAAGCCCCTGCAGGGTGTTCGGCACCGTGGAGACCACGTTCGAGAGCGTGGTGTGGGTCGCCGCCAACGTTCCGGCCTGGGCGACCGCGCTGCCCTGGCTGGCCGCGCCGGCCGGGTTGGCGACGTCCGGCGGCGGGGTGAAGGGGGTCACCTCGCACGCGGCCGCCGAACCCGCGGCGTACTCGTACATCGCCGCGGCGTCCTGCGCCCACATCTCGCCGTACTCGGCCTCGGTCGCCGCGATCGCCGCGGCGTTCTGGCCGAAGAAGTTGGTGGCGATCAGGGTGGCGAGCTGGACCCGGTTGGCGGCGACGGCCGGCGGGGGAACCGTCATCGCGAACGCCGCCTCGTAGACCTCCACCGCGAGCCTGGCCTGACCGGCGGTTTCGGCGGCCCGCGCGGCCGCGCCGGCGGTCCATGCCATGTAGGGAGCGAAGGCGGACGCCATGGTCAGCGAGGAGGGACCCAACCAGCGGCCCGTCGTCAGGCCCGCGATCACCGTCCGGTAGCAGCTCGACGCCGAGTACAGCTCGGTGGCCAGGCTGTCCCAGGCCACCGAGGCGGCCACCAGCGAGAGCGGGCCCGGCCCGGCATACATCCGCGCGGAGTTGAACTCCGGGGGAAAAGCGCCGAAATCGATCACGTCAGACCCCGGCCCTACCGGACATGCCGTACCCCAACCCCTGGATTCCGCAACTATCCATACTTAAAGTATGGTTACTGGCATATGCGCCAGCGAAGAGTATTTGGCCTGCTACTGGGAAGGCACTAAGTCCCTTCCTGGGCCCCCTGCCTGCGGACTGCGCCAGCGCACGTGGCCTAGTGGTCACGACCGGCATGTGGTTCTCCCTTGCGTCCTACAGGTGGTCGGAAAGCGGGCGTCTTGGCTGCTCATTTGCCCGGATCCGGGGGTTTGAGAGATGGCCGTCCACAAACTGACTTTCTGATAATAGCATATAAAGCATACTAATAGTTTGTAAAGAGCGTGTGATCTAAACTACAAGTATTTACGGGAGCGTCAAGCCGCCGGGCCCGGCTGCTAACCTCAGACGTGGCCCACGTACTGCCCGGGGGTGGCCGGTCGGTGTTGATTCGAACCGCCTACGAACCGAGGTGTATGCCCTGCTCACCAACCTGATGGCGATTGACCAGGTCAGGGCCGCAAACCCCGACGAGGTCGCTCGCGTTATCCAATGCCGACGTGAGGGCCCCGGCAATCCCACCGGGTCCATGTTTCCGCGCGCGCGGCGTCGTGTATTCCGGGCGTACGAGAGCTGAGCTGGCAATACCGATGACGACCCATTCGACCGATGGACGCGCCGACGCGACGCGGCGGCAGATCCTGCGGGCCGCCTCGCATCAGTTCGCCCGCCGGCCGTACCACGACGTCGGGCTCGACGACATTCTCGCCGAGGCCCAGCTCACCAAGGGCGCGATGTATTTCCACTTCAAGTCCAAACACGCGTTGGCGGTGGAGCTCATCAACAAGCAGATCGCCGCGGCGACCGTCGCCGTGGGGGACCTGCTGACGAGGGGGCTTTCGGGCCTGGAAACCCTGATCGACTTCTCGTATCTGATCGCAGTTCAAGACATCAAGACGGATCTGGTCAGGGCCGGCCTGAACTTGATCGAGTCGGTCGGGCATTCCGAAGGCCTGCAGAAGACGCTGCTGAGCGGATGGGTGGAAGCCCTGTCGGAAGTCGTTCGGCAGGCCATCACCGAGGGGGACATCGCCGAACGCTGCGATCCCGACGACGTGGGACGCATGATGGTCTCCCTGCACATGGGGCTGCGGAAAACGAGCAATCTGGACGAACCGGAACGATTCCTGCTCGACCTGGAGAACTGCTGGATGCTGCTTCTGGTCGGGATCCTGCAACCGGACCGCACCGACTACTTCCGTCAATTCCTAAGGCGGCGTGCGGCCCTCGCCGTCAACTCCACTTCGACGGACGAAGACTCGGCGTAACATCCGCGCGGCGGTTGGTCAGACCGCCCGCTCGTCGCGGTTGCGGCTGCTAACCTTGGGCAACTTGCGGTCGTGGAATTAGACGACTCCGCGCATCCGACGCGAACTCCGGAGGTGCAGGAATAGTGCCGCGACAGGTCCGATCCGAAGCCACTCGGCGCAAGATTCTCGACGCCGCCATCGAGGTGTTCGGGGAAGTCGGGTATGCCGCCGCCGGGTGGGGCGCGATCATCGAGCGGACCGGAATGACCAAGGGCGCCCTCTATCACCACTTCGATTCCAAGGAATCTTTGGCGTCGGACATCTTGAAGGAGGGCTCCGACACCCTTCTGACCGCATTCGGGAACGTGTGCGGGTCGTCGTCGCCGGGGCTGGAAAACCTGCTGCACGGTGCCTTCACCATCGTCGAAGTGCTGAATAACGACAAAATGGTTCGCACGGCCGAGCAATTGGCCTCTGCCTTAAGCGGATTGAACGAGGCCGCCGCGAGCTTCTACGGGGACCTGGCGGTGAAGATCGCCGACGAGGCGAGGCGAGCGATCAGGGAGGGCGACCTGCGCAAGGACGTGGACCCCGAAGTGCTCTCCGAGTTTCTGGTGGGCGCCATGTTCGGAACGCGGTTGGTATTCAAGGCGATAGCACGCCGCGATCCGAAGCGGATCGCCGCCGGCGGGGTCGCCGAGCGACTGCGTCAAATATTGGAGCTTCTGCTGCCCGGCACCGTGACGGAAGCCTCGCTGCCTTACTTCCAGCAATTCCTGGGACGCGAAGTGATGCGCCACGCCCCGTTCATTTCCGCCCGCCCCGACGCCGCGACCGAACCCCTTATCGGGTAGGCCCGCGCGCCCAGGCGAAGTCGGGCCGGATGTGCCGCATCCTTTTTCGCCGCCGAAGGGGCAGTGATTTAAGTAAGTGGGGCTGCGGCGCTTTCGACAATGCATACTGTTCCGGTGATGTACCCGAGACGTCTGGGCAAAGTGGTTGCGCTGGCCGCTGTGGCCGGGTTTTTGGTGATGAGCGCCCCGGCGTCGTGGGCCGCGCCCGGCGACCCGGTTACGACGGCGGACTCGCCGACCCTGTCGCTGACCGACATCGGTTCGGCCCCCACCCTGGAGTTCTGGGGGCTGACGAGCAGCCAACAGCTGACCGTGCCTGTGCTGCACGGGCTCACGCCCGCGGCGCTGAACGCCACCGTCGAACTGCCGGTCAACCTGCGGTCCGGCCAGCTCACGGTGACCCAGGGCGAGCGCACCCTCGCCCGATTGACTCTGCCCACCGCCGATCAGACGCCGATCGTCATTCCGCTGGCCGGGGCGGAAGTCAACGACAAGTGGATGACCGTGACCTTGCGGTCCTACCTGGTGCCGTTGGATGGATTCTGCCTGTACCCGGAGAGCCCGCTGCGTCTGGCGAACGGGTCGATCACCTACACCGGGGTCGAACTGCCGCCGACCACGGTGGCGCATTTCCTGCCGCCCGTGCTGCGCAAGCTTTCCATCTTTCTGCCGCAATCGCCGTCGGCGAACGAGTCCGACACGGCGATCCAACTGGCCGCGTCCGTGGCCTCGCGCTATGGCAGGCAGACGCCCGAGATAATCGTGACCCCGCTGGCCGAGGGACAGGCGGCGCCCCCGACGCCCCCGCAATCGCTCGAGCGCCAGATCGTCGTCAAAGAGGGCCCCGACAACGGGCTTTCCCTGCAGGGCGCCGCCGGCGTGCCGTGGTTGCTGATGTCGGGACCCCTTGGGCAGTCCGACGAATCAAACACCGCCGTGCTGTTCAACGACGTGTCGCAGCTGGCCCTGTCCTCCAAGACGGCGGCGGAACAACTCAAGCCCAGCCTGCAGCAGCTGGGCGGCAGCGTCACGTTGCGCGAATTGGGCCAGCCGGTCGTCAACGCGACATCCCTGCAGCCGCGGGTGTCGATCGGACTGGACCAGACCCGGTTCGGCAGATCGATACACGACGTGCGCGTGCATCTGCAGGGCTCCTACACCCCGACGCCCGGCAACATCGGCGGACAGATCGCCGTGACGATCGGCCCGGAGACCATCGACCACTGGCCGACCGACGGCCACGGCACCATCGACCGCTGGGTCGACGTGCCGGACCGGCTGCTGCAGCGCTACACCAGCCTCGACATGGTTCTCGACGTCGCCGCAAACATCGGACACTGCGGCGACTTCTACACCGCGGGCGCCGGAAACCAGCTCCTCAATCTGAACATCAACGGCGACAGCATCATTGCGAGCAATCCGGCCGCACCGCCGGTGCCGGACGGCTTCCAGTCGATGCCGCAGTCGCTGATGCCCCGGGTGCAGGTGGGGATCGAGCCCCACTCGCTGATCGACACGGTGCGCGCGATCAACCTGGTGGTGGGACTGCAGCGGATAAGCTCCGTGCCGATCTACACCACGGTCACGACCGCGCAACAGGCGATCGACTCGTCTGACCCCGCCATCGTGATCGCCGCCGACGGGTGGAATCACTCCAACGTCGCCCTTCCGGTTTCCGCGGGGCCCAGCGGCCCGATCACCGTAAACGCCATCGAATCCGACGGCAAGCCCGCCAAGCTCACGCTGGATCCCGGTCTCCGGTTTGCTTCTCTCCAAACGGTTTTCAACAAGGGCCGGTCACTGCTGGTTGCCACCTCCAACGGGGCGCCGGGGCAGCTCGACGAGCTGCTGCGCTGGCTCAACGCCGATAACAAGCGCTGGCAGCGGCTCAAGGGCGTCGCGGTGGTGTCCGCACCGGGCGGGCAGGACCCGGTGAGCGTCGAACGGTCGCCCGCGGCCGCTCCGACCCCCGGGGCGCAGAGCCACTCGGACCTTGGCTGGCTATGGTGGTTCGGCGCGGGTTGGGTCGCTGTGGCGATCGTCGGAGCGGCGGTGATCGTGTGGCGCACCAGACGCGAATCATGGCGGCGCCGTTAGCGTTTGACGTCTGATGGCGCTCGTCAAGAACGTCGTGGCCGCTCTGCTGTGCGCCGCCGGGGTGCCGGCGCTGGCCCGGCGGCGACACCGCGACGCGCTCGCCATCGTGATGTTTCACGGGGTGGAGGACGAACCGCCGTCGCCGCCCTGCGGGCACGTGCTCGGTGCGGCGCGCTACCGCCGTCAGTTGGCTTATCTGCGTAGGCATTTCAACGTCCTCCCGCTGCAGGAGGCCCTCGATCGGCTTGCCGAGGGGACGCTGCCGCCCCGCGCGGTGGCGATCACCTTCGACGACGGCACCCGCAACCTGGCCACGCATGCCGTTCCGGTGCTGCGCGAGCTGCGGCTGCCTGCGGCGGTGTTCCTGGCCACCGGCCCGCTGGACGGCGGCGAAATCCTTTGGCCGGACCGGCTTTGGCTCGCGATCGCCCGCACCACCGCGCAAGAGGTCGACCTGGCCGCGTTGGGGCTGGGCGTTCGCTCGCTCGCCGGGGTGACCAACCGCGGCAAGGCCTACGCCGCCGCGGTTGCGGCGTGCAAGGACCTGGCCGACGCGGACCGGATCAGGGCGCTGGACGAGATTTTCGCCGCGCTTGGCCACCGCGACGACGGCGACGGTGGTCCGTTCCGGATGCTCTCGTGGGACGAAGCGCGCGGGCTGGCCGGCGACGGTCTGGTGACACTGCACCCGCATTCGGTGACCCACCCGATCCTCGCCCGCTGCGACGACGACAAGGTCGAACGGGAGATCGCGGATTCCTGCGCGGCACTCGAGCGCGAAACCGGCCAGCGCGTCACGGTTTTCGCCTACCCCAACGGGCGGCCGCGGGATTTCGACGCCCGCGCCAAGGACGCACTGCGCGCCCGCGGCATCCGGTGGGCGCTAGCCGCCACGGCGGGCTTCGCCGACCGTCGTTGCGACCCGCTGGCGTTGCCGCGCCTCGCGGTGTCCAGCGGTTCGTCTTTCGGCCATTTCCGGCTGACGGTTTCCGGCGGCCTACCGCGCCGCTCCGGCGGACGCCGGGGCTAGCGGTCGTCCTGCCACAACTGCTCGGTCAGATCCTGGAAAGCCGCGAGGACGAATTGATCGTCGGCCCGCATCGCCGCGGACTTGCTCATCAGGGCCCGCACCACCGAACCGTCCTTGTGCGCCAGCTCGACGACCATGTTCGCCAGGGAATGAACGACCGATAACAACGACTCCGACTCCGGCGCCTGATGGAAGATCTGGTGGAACCGGAGCGACAAGACCTCTTCCGGCTCGTAGCCCATCATCTCGGCGAACGCGGCGTTGGAAAACAGGATGGCGCCGTCGTTCTCGATGGCCAGCACGGGGATCGGAATCCGCTCGAGCACAACCAACGCCGGCAGCTGCTTCAAGGTCGTCATCGGCGAATCCTCGTGATGCCGATTGCGTCGTCGCTCCACCGGCCGATTATGGCGCATAACATAGGCTATACACGAGGTCTTGGCGCAGATGCGCTCGCAGGATGTCGCCGCGCGTTCGGTTTTCGGCGATTACCCGGACCCCGCACCGGCGTTCGGGAATCCCGCCGTCGACGCGGTGGCGCCGCAGAATCCGCTGATCAGAATGTCGAATCGGGCGGCGTGCTGATCCGGGCGTAACCGCCCGGCGCGCTCGAGGGTGACCAGACCGTACAGGGCGGCCCACACCACCTCGGTCAGCGTGTCGGGGTCCCGTGGGCCCGCGACCATCGCCACCGCCGCCCGTAATTCCGCGAAGGCCTCCGTCAGCTCGGCCGGAGTGTCCTCGGCGGCGAACGGCAGCGTCGTCGCGCGGGTGAACATCGCGTCGAAGAGGGCGGGGTTGTCCCGAGCGAACCCGATGAACGCCCGGGCCACCCGCGTCACCGCATCCCGCCCGTCGGTGGCGTCGCCGCGGGCGCCGCACAGCGCGTGCGCGAGCTCGCCGAATCCCTCCACGGCGACCGAGGCGGCGATGTCCTCCATGCCGGAGAAGTGTTTGTAGAGCACCGGTTGGCTGTATTCGATCTCGGCGGACAGCCGACGGGTGGTGACGGCGTCCCAGCCCTCTTTCTCGGCCAGCTTGCGCGCGGTGGTGGTGATCAGCGCGCGGCGGGCCGCCCGTTCGCGTGCCCTGCGGTCCTCGATGGCCATGCCGTGATACTAGCGCCGATATCAACGCTAGCGGTGCTATTGACACGCTGAATCCTAGGGGTTAGCGTTGCTAACACCTACGAGACGAGGAGTCGCATCATGGTTGCCACGTTGTTTGCGGTCGTTGCGGTGCTGGGGACCGGGGTGGTCTACGGCACCGACGTGTTCTGCGCGATGGTGCAGCGCCCCGCGCTGGCCCGCGTCGACGACCACGCCTTGCTCGCGGTGATGGGCAACGTGCATCGCTACGGTGACCGCCGGATGCGACTGCCCGGCCTGCTCGGCCTGGTCGCGGCGGCCATCAGCGCGGCGCTCGCTTCGGCGTTCGGCCGCTGGGCGCAAGCCGGCGCTGCCGGCGCCGCCGTCGCCCTGCTGCTGGTGTGGCTGCTGCTCTACCTGAAGGTGAGCGCGCCGATCAACCGGCAACTCATCGCCGGCGCCGACCGGCCCGAACTGCCCACCGATGCTCGGGCGCTGCAACGCGACTGGGACAAGGTGATCACGCTCAGGGCCACCCTGCAGGGCCTGGCCGTCACCGCGCTGTGCCTGTCAATGCTGGTTTGAACCGAAAGGGGTATCGAAAATGTCCGTAGCCAAGAAGGTCGGCCGCCTGGTGATGCGCGCGGCTCCGTTGTTGAACACGCCGGTCGCGGCGATTGCGTCCTCGCCGCGCTTGGGCGCACGGCTCCAGCGCAGCATCACGCTGGTCACCTACACGGGTCGGCGCTCGGGACGGACCTTCTCGATCCCGGTGGCCTACCGGCGCCGCGGCGACGATGTCGAGATCGTCGCGAACATGCCGGATACCAAGACGTGGTGGCGCAACTTCGTCGGCGAAGGCGCTCCGCTGTCGCTGACGCTGGATGGCACCGAACGCGCCGGCCATGCGATCGCTCACCGAGACGCCAAGGGGCGCGTCACTATTCGCGTCCGCCTCGCAACCGGCTAATCGACCTGGTAGCGCGGGAAGACGCCGGCCGGCGCGGGCAGCGCCGTGCCGGGCGCCAGCCGGGTGCCGATGGCGTCGAACCCGCGCTGCTCGGGCGGTTGGCCGAGCAGATCCAGCAGCTTGCTCGCCGAGTCGGGCATCACCGGCTGAATCAACAGCGCCGCAATGCGAACCGCCTCACACGTCGTATAAAGCACTGTGGCGAAACGCTTTTGGTCCGCCTCCGCGTCGCTCTTGCGCAACACCCACGGCTGCTGGGCCGAGAAGTACTTGTTCGCGTCGCCGAGCATCAGCCAGATCGCTTCCAACGCCAGGTGCATGGCCTGCCCGTCGAAGCTGACCCGGACCCGCTCCAACAACCCGTCGGCCGTCGCCAGCAGCTCGGCGTCCGCGGCACTCAGCTCACCGGGCTCGGGCACCACCCCGTCCAGGTTCTTGGCCACCATCGACAACGACCGCTGGGCCAGGTTGCCCAGCTCGTTGGCCAGGTCGGTGTTGATCCGGGTGATGATGGCCTCTTCGCTGTAGCTGCCGTCCTGGCCGAACGGCACCTCCCGCAACAGGAAATAGCGCAGCTGGTCCACGCCGAACGTATCCGCCAGCGCGACGGGGTCGACGACGTTGCCCACCGACTTGCTCATTTTCTCGCCCCGGTTGAGCAGGAACCCGTGCGCGAAAACCCTTCGCGGCAAATCGATCCCGGCTGACATCAGAAACGCCGGCCAGTAGACCGTGTGGAAGCGGATGATGTCCTTGCCGATCATGTGCAGATCCGCGGGCCAATAACGTTGGAACATCGCCGAATCGGTGTCCGGGTAGCCCACCCCGGTCAGGTAATTGGTCAGCGCGTCCACCCAGACGTACATGACGTGATCGGGATGCTCGGGCACTTTCACGCCCCAGTCGAACGACGTCCGCGAGATCGACAGATCCCGCAGACCGCCCGAGACGAAGCTGACCACCTCGTTGCGCCGCACGTCGGGCGCGATGAAGTCGGGGTTGGCCTCATAGTGGGCCAGCAGCTTGTCGGTATACGCCGACAGCCGGAAGAAATAGGTCTGCTCCTCGGTCCAGGTGACCGGCGTGCCGGTTTCGACGGCGACCCGGATGCCGTCGACCTCGGCGGTCTCGGATTCGACGAAGAACCGCTCGTCGCGCACCGAGTACCACCCGGCGTAGCTGTCCAGGTAGATGTCGCCGGCCGCTTCCATCCGCCGCCAGATCGCCTTGGACGCCTCGTGATGGTCGGCGTCGGTGGTGCGGATGAACCGGTCGAAGGAGATGTTCAGCTTCTCCTGGAGCCGCTGGAAGATGTCGGAATTGCGCCGCGCCAGATCCGCGGTCGGGATGCCTTCGGCCGCCGCCGTCTCCATCATCTTGAGGCCGTGCTCGTCGGTGCCGGTCAGGAAGCGCACGTCGAAGCCGTCGAGCCGCTTGAACCGGGCGATGGCGTCGGTCGCGACGTACTCATACGCGTGCCCGACGTGCGGATTGCCGTTGGGATACGTGATCGCGGTGGTGACGTAGAAGGGCCTCATCGAGAGTCCACCTTATTGTGTGCGCGTGAGCTCCAAACCGCGAGAACGCCGAGAACGCGCAGCCCCGCCCGCCCCGGAGCCGCTGGCGCCGCTGATCGACGCCCATACCCACCTGGACGCGTGCGGCGCGCGCGACGCCGAGGACGTGCGCGCGATCGCCGACCGGGCCGAGGCGGTCGGGGTGGGGGCGGTGGTCACCATCGCCGACGACCTGGATTCGGCGCGCTGGGTGACGCGGGCCGCCGAATGGGATCCGCGCGTCTACGCCGCGGTGGCCTTGCACCCCACCCGCGCCGACGCGCTGGACGACGACGCCCGCAGCGAGATCGAGCGCCTGGTGGCGCATCCCCGGGTGGTGGCGGTGGGGGAGACCGGCCTGGACCTCTACTGGCCCGGCCGGCTCGACGGCTGCGCGCGACCGGACACGCAGCGGGACGCCTTCGCCTGGCACATCGACCTGGCCAAGCGGTGCGGAAAACCCCTGATGATCCACAACCGCGAGGCCGACGCCGAGGTGCTCGACGTGCTGGCGGCCGAGGGCGCTCCCGACACCGTGATCTTCCATTGCTTCTCGTCGGACGCCACGATGGCCCGCCGCTGCGTGGACGCCGGGTGGTTGCTCAGCCTGTCGGGGACGGCCAGCTTCCGCAACGCCCGCGACCTGCGCGAAGCCGTTCCACTGATCCCGCTGGACCAGCTGTTGGTGGAAACCGATGCGCCGTTCCTGACGCCGCACCCCTACCGCGGGTCGCCCAACGAACCGTATTGCCTTCCTTATACTGTGCGAGCGATCGCGGAATTGGTGGGTCGTCCCGCCGAAGAGCTGGCGCGGGCCACCACGAGCAACGCCCGGCGGGTCTACGGAATGGCTCGGGCATAAGTCGCCCGACGGGACGATTGCGTTAACAAACCCTCGCCGGAGTTGCTCAACTTTGGCCGGTTCGTTACCGTCTTGTGATCGAAAGGGATGGGGCCTACGGGCCCTTATTTGTCGCTTGGTGCTGATTAGGTCGTTGGAGTGCTTGCTGTGTTCGGGATAGACGCGCGTTGACTGTATTAACAAAACTGCATCAGACCCCCTCCCCGATGCTGCGACTGATCGTCGGAGGCCTGCTGGTAGTTCTGGCGTGCGCCGGCGGATTCGCGGTCTCCGCGTGCAAGACGGTGACGCTGACCGTCGACGGGATCGCGATGCGGGTGACCACCATGAAGTCGCGGGTTATCGACATCGTGCAGGAGAACGGCTTCGCCGTCGACGAGCGTGACGACCTGTCCCCCGCGGGGGACGTCAAGGTGCACGACGCCGCCAACATCGTGTTGCGCCGCAGCCGTCCACTGCAGATCTCGCTGGACGGCCACGACACCAAGCAGGTGTGGACGACGGCGTCGACCGTCGACGAGGCGCTGGCCCAACTCGCCATGACCGACACCGCCCCGGCCGCGGCCTCCCGCGGCAGCCGGGTCCCGCTGGCCGGCATGGCGCTGCCCGTCGTCAGCGCCAAGACCGTCCGCATCACCGACGGCGGCGCGACCCGCACGGTCCACCTGCCGGCGCCCAACGTCGCCGGCCTGCTGAGCGCCGCCGGCGCGCCGCTCCTCGAGGGGGATCAGGCCACGCCCAGCGCGTCCTCGCCCATCGTCGACGGCATGGAGATCCAGGTCACCCGTAACCGGATCCAGCGGGTCACCGAGCGAATGCCGTTGCAGCCGAACGCCCGTCGCGTCGAGGACCCGGACATGAACATGAGCCGCCAGGTCGTCGAGGACCCGGGCAGCCCGGGCACCCAGGACGTCACGTTCGCGGTGGCCACCGTCAACGGCGTCGAGACCGGCCGGTTGCCGATCGCCAACACCGTGATCACCCCGGCCCGCGACGCCGTGGTGCGGGTGGGCACCAAGCCCGGCACCGACGTGCCGCCGGTGACCAACGGCTCCATTTGGGACGCGATCGCCGGCTGCGAGGCCGGCGGGAACTGGGCGATCAACACCGGCAACGGCTACTACGGCGGTGTGCAGTTCGACCAGGGCACCTGGGAGCGCAACGGCGGACTGCGGTTCGCCGCGCGCGCCGACCTGGCGACTCGGGAAGAGCAGATCGCCGTGGCCGAGGTGACGCGGGAGCGTCAGGGCTGGGGTGCGTGGCCGGTGTGCAGCGGAAGAGCTGGTGCGAGCTGACCGTCCGGCTGCTCGGTCGCACCGAGATCAGGCGGCTTGCCAAAGAACTTGACTTCCGGCCACGGAAATCGCTCGGCCAAAACTTCGTTCACGACGCCAACACGGTCCGGCGGATCGTCTCGACCTCCGGCGTGGGTCGGTCCGACCACGTGCTGGAGGTCGGTCCGGGTTTGGGTTCACTGACCCTGGCCCTGCTGGAGCGCGGCGCCACCGTCACCGCCGTCGAGATCGACCCGGTGCTTGCCGAGCGGCTGCCGCAAACCGTCGCCGAGCGCTCGCACAGCGAAAGCCAGCGACTCACCGTGGTCAACCGCGACGTGTTGACCCTGCGCGGCGACGAGCTGGCCGCGCAACCCAACGCGGTCGTGGCCAACCTGCCCTACAACGTCGCGGTGCCCGCGCTGCTGCATCTGCTCGCCGAATTCCCATCCATCAGGACCGTGACCGTCATGGTGCAGGCGGAGGTGGCCGAACGCCTTGCCGCCGAACCCGGCGGCAAGGACTACGGCGTGCCCAGCGTCAAGGTCCGCTTCTTCGGCACGGTCCGACGCTGCGGCATGGTGTCGCCGACCGTCTTCTGGCCGATTCCGCGCGTCTACTCCGGGCTCGTCCGCATCGACCGCTACGCCGCCGCGCCGTGGCCCACCGACGAGGCGTTCCGCCGACAGGTGTTTCAGCTGGTGGACATCGCGTTCGCGCAGCGACGCAAGACGGCGCGCAACGCGTTCATCGAGTGGGCCGGCTCGGGCAACGAGTCGGCGAACCGGCTGCTGGCCGCCAGCATCGACCCGGCCCGCCGCGGTGAAACGCTGTCCATCGACGACTTCGTGCGGCTGTTGCGGCGGTCGACCGGATCGGCCGGTACCACCCCGCCCGCGGCCCAACAGCAGCCGTCCCCGAGCTGAGGGCGGCGCCGCTGCGTGTGGTTGGCTTCTCGCAGCGATAGTCTGCTGCGGTGGTCGACATGACTGGCGGCAATACCGCCGCCCAGTGGGTGCCCACCGGGTCGGTCACGGTTCGAGTGCCCGGGAAGGTCAACCTGTATCTGGCGGTCGGCGACCGCCGCGAGGACGGCTATCACGAGCTGACGACCGTGTTTCAGGCGGTTTCGCTGCTCGACGAGGTGACGGTCCGCAACGCCGACGTGCTCTCGCTCGAGCTCGTCGGCGAGGGCGCGGACAAGCTGCCCACCGACGAACGCAACCTGGCCTGGCAGGCCGCCGAGCTGATGGCCGAACACGTCGGCCGGGCGCCCGACGTCTCGATCCTGATCGACAAGTCGATCCCGGTCGCCGGCGGGATGGCCGGTGGCAGCGCCGACGCGGCGGCCGTGCTGGTCGCCATGAACTCGCTGTGGGAGCTCAACGTGCCGCGCCGCGACCTGCGCATGCTCGCCGCGCGGTTGGGCAGCGACGTGCCGTTTGCGCTGCACGGCGGCACCGCGTTGGGCACCGGCCGCGGCGAGGAGCTGGCGACCGTGTTGTCCCGCAACACGTTCCACTGGGTGCTGGCGTTCGCCGACGGCGAGCTGCTCACGCGCAAGGTGTTCGCCGAGCTGGACCGGCTGCGGGAGGCGGGGGACCCGCCGCGGCTCGACGGCCCCGGCCCGGTGCTGGCGGCGCTGGCCGCCGGCGACTCCGAACAGCTGGCGGCCCTGCTGGGCAACGAGATGCAGGCGGCCGCGGTGAGCCTGAACCCGAAGCTGCGCCGGACCCTGCGCGCGGGCGTCGAGGCGGGCGCCCTGGCGGGCATCGTGTCCGGCTCGGGCCCGACGTGCGCCTTCTTGTGCCCCTCGGCGGGCTCGGCGGTGGACGTGGGCACCGAGGTCTCCGGCGCGGGCGTCTGCCGCACGGTGCGCGTCGCCAGCGGGCCGGTCGCCGGCGCGCGCGTGGTTCCCGCGCCCACCGAAGTGTGAAAATCGACCCAAAACGCGCATTCGTTTGGGCTGTTCCCTAAGAGGAGTTTAAGATAATGCGCGGTGACGGGTAGCTCTGAGCAAGAACTCTTATTGTCGTCGTCCGCCGGGCCCTCCGGCGGACGACTAGCGCTTGGGGGCTCATCGCCGATTCGAGACCTAACCGCCGCCCGACTGTGTTTGCGCGCCTGCTTCGAAGTGTTATCCAGTGGGCGGAATATGAGATCCCGGGCGTTGGGGCAAGCGCCGGAACCGAGGAGGTTTGTGTGAGCAGGTTTACCGAGAAGATGTACCACAATGCCCGCACCGCGAAGACGGGCATGGTCACCGGTGAACCCCACGAACCGGTCCGGCACACCTGGGGAGAGGTCCACGAGCGCGCTCGCCGCATCGCCGGCGGCCTGGCGGCCGCCGGCATCGGCCTCGGCGACGCCGTGGGGGTGCTGGCCGGCTTCCCGGTCGAGATCGCCCCGACCGCGCAGGGGCTGTGGATGCGCGGGGCCAGCCTCACGATGCTGCACCAGCCGACGCCGCGCACCGACCTGGCCGTGTGGGCCGAAGACACCATGAACGTCATCGGCATGATCGAGGCGCAAGCCGTCATCGTCTCCGAGCCCTTCCTGGTGGCCACCCCGGTGCTCGAGGAGAAGGGCATCAAGGTCCTCACCGTGGCCGACCTGCTGGCGTCGGAGCCGATCGACCCCGTCGACGTCGGCGAGGACGACCTGGCGCTGATGCAGCTGACGTCGGGGTCCACCGGTTCCCCGAAGGCCGTGCAGATCACCCACCGCAACATCTACTCCAACGCCGAGGCGATGTTCATCGGTGCCCAGTACGACGTCGACAAGGACGTCATGGTCAGCTGGCTGCCCTGCTTCCACGACATGGGCATGGTCGGGTTCCTGACCATTCCGATGTACTTCGGCGCCGAGCTCGTCAAGGTCACGCCGATGGACTTCCTGCGCGACACGCTGCTGTGGGCCAAGCTCATCGACAAGTACAAGGGCACCATGACCGCGGCGCCCAACTTCGCCTACGCGCTGCTCGCCAAGCGGTTGCGCCGCAACGCCAAGCCCGGTGATTTCGACCTGTCCACGCTGCGGTTCGCTCTGTCCGGCGCCGAGCCCGTCGAACCGGCCGACGTGGAGGACCTGCTGGACGCGGGTAAGCCGTTCGGGCTGAACCCGTCGGCCATCCTGCCGGCCTACGGCATGGCCGAGACCACCCTGGCCGTGTCGTTCTCGGAGTGCAACGCCGGTCTGGTCGTCGACGAGGTCGACGCCGACCTGCTGGCCGCCCTGCGCCGTGCGGTACCCGCCACCAAGGGCAACACCCGCAGGCTGGCCACCCTCGGTCCGCTGCTGCAAGACCTCGAGGCGCGGATCATCGACGAGAACGGCGACGTGATGCCCGCCCGCGGCGTCGGCGTCATCGAGCTGCGCGGCGAGTCCCTGACGCCCGGCTACCTGACCATGGGCGGCTTCATCCCGGCGCAGGACGAGAACGGCTGGTATGACACCGGTGACCTCGGCTACCTGACCGAGGAGGGCCACGTCGTGGTGTGCGGCCGCGTCAAGGATGTCATCATCATGGCGGGCCGCAACATCTACCCCACCGACATCGAGCGGGCCGCCTGCCGCGTCGACGGGGTGCGCCCCGGTTGCGCCGTTGCGGTGCGACTGGACGCCGGCCACTCCCGCGAGACGTTCGCCGTCGCCGTCGAGTCCAACGCGTGGCAGGACCCGGCCGAGGTGCGCCGCATCGAGCACCAGGTCGCCCGCGAGGTGGTGGCCGAGGTCGACATGCGGCCCCGCAACGTGGTGGTGCTCGGGCCGGGCACCATCCCGAAGACGCCGTCGGGAAAGCTGCGCCGGTCGCATTCGGCCACCCTGGTCACCTAGCACCTTTCAAGGCGGCTACCAGGCGTGGACGCGGTTCTGCGCCGGCTCCAGCCCGAGTTCGATGAGTAACTCCGTGGCGTCCGCGGCCTGCTCGCAGATGGTCGGCACCTCGGTGCGCTCGGCCGCGGAGAAGTTCTCCAGCACGAAGGCCGCCGGGTCTTTGCGTCCCGGCGGTCGGCCGATGCCGATGCGGACCCGCGCGAACTCCTTGGTGCCCAACGCGGCCGCCACCGAGCGCAGCCCGTTGTGGCCGCCCTCGCCGCCGCCGATCTTGAGCCGGATGCGGCCGAAGTCGAGGTCGAGGTCGTCGTGCACGACGACGATGTCGGCCGACGGCACGGAGTAGAACTTCGCCAACGGCCCGATCTGGCGGCCGGACTCGTTCATGTAGCAGCGCGGCTTGGCCACCAACACCGGGTGGCCGGCCAACCGGCCGCTGACCACCTCGGCGCCGGACCGCTTGTGCACCTTGAACTTCGAGCCCAGCCGGTCGGCGAGCAGGTCGGCGACCATGAACCCGAGGTTGTGCCGGGTGCGGGCGTAGTTGTCCCCGGGGTTGCCCAGGCCGACCACCAGCAACGGCTCGGCCACGTTGCGATCCGCCTACTCGGACTCGTCCGCGGACGCCTCGGCCTCGCCGGCTTCCTCTTCCGCGGGGGCTTCCTCGCCCTCGGCGGCCTCGCCCGCGCCCTCTTCCTCGAGGTCCTCGGCGGTCGGCGCCACCACGACGTTGACCACCAGCATCTCAGGGTCGGAGATCAGGTTGACCCCCCGCGGCAGGGTGATCTGTCCGGCGGTGAACTGGGTGCCCGGCTCGGCGCCCTCGACCGACACGGTGAGGTTTTCGGGAATCGACAGCGCCTCCGCCTCGATCTCGATGGTGTTGGTGTCCTGGGTGACCAGGGTGCCGGGCACGGCGTCGCCCTCGACGACGACGGTGACCTCCACGACCACCTTCTCCCCGCGGCGCACGACCAGCAGGTCGGCGTGCTGGATGGTGCGGCGGATCGGGTGGATGTCGAGCGCTTTGGTCAGCGCCAGCTGTTCCTTGCCCTCGATGTCGAGGGTCAGCACCGCGTTGGTGCCCGCGTGCCGCAGCACGGCCGCGAAGTCGTGGCCCGGCAGTTCGAGATGTTGCGGGTCGGCGCCGTGGCCGTAGAGGACGGCGGGAATCCTGCCCTCGCGGCGGGCCCGGCGGGACGCGCCCTTGCCGGTCTCGCTGCGCACCGTGGCGGTCAGTTGGTTGCCTGCGGACTTGGCCATCGTGTCGCTCCTGTGTGCTCAGTGCCTGAGTGTGGGGGCACGGCCAGGGTCGCGACAGTTCGTCGGTCTCCGTCGATAACGGTGCTGGCTGGCCAGCCACCCTCGCCGTGACGCCCGGTCAGGTTAGCGCATGTGCATCTCAGAGCGGAAATTTGGTGCCGGTGAGCTGCTCGGACAGCTCCCACAGCGCCGCGGCCATCTTCGGGTCCCGCGCCGCCCGGCTGCGCCCCACCGGCTGCGTGCGGCCCATCTGGCCGAACCGCGGGCCGACGAAGGTGTCGCCCGGAAGATCCTGCGACGCCGCGTACAGCGTGTGGCGGGCGCCGAAGTCGGCGTCGGTGGCCACCACCCGGGTGACCGCCGACATCATCGCGTCACCCAGCTTGCGGCCCGAGGCGCCCTGCAGGTTGGTGTGCGAGTAGCCGGGGTGGGCGGCCAGCGCGCGCAGCGGGGAACCGGCCGCGGCGAGGCGCCGCTGCAGCTCGCTGGTGAACAGCAGGTTGGCGAGCTTGGACTGGCTGTAGGCCAGCCACGGCGAGTACCGGCGCCGCTCCCAGTTCAGGTCGTCGAGGTTGATCCGCCCCGCCCAGTGCGCCATCGACGACACGGTGACCACCCGATCGGTGAGCTTGGGCAGCAGCAGGTTGGTGAGCGCGAAGTGTCCGAGGTGGTTGGTGCCGATCTGGCTCTCGAAGCCGTCGATGGTCTGCGCGTAGGGGGCCGCCATGATGCCCGCGTTGTTGATCAAGACGTCGACCTTGTCGACACCCTCGGCGAATTCGCGCACCGACGCCAGGTTCTGCAGGTCGAGCGAGCGCACCTCGACCGGGCCGGTCTGGGTGCCCCTGATCTGCAGCGCGGCCTTCTCGCCCTTGCGGATGTCGCGGACCGCCATGATCAGCGTGGCCCCGCGCCGCGCCAGCTCGCGGGCCGTCACGGCGCCCAGCCCGCTGTTGGCCCCGGTGACGATGACGGTGCGCCCGGCGAACGAGGGCAGGTCTGCGGCGGTCCAGTTCGTCATGGCTGACGAGCCTAGTGGGGCTCGTTCACGACGTCGAAGGCCACGGAGTCAGGCGGGTGTTGGGACCGACCGCGTAGCCGCGCGCGCCGGACAGGAATCGATCTGCGCGTTCTGGCGGATGTTCTGCCCCGTCTCGGACGCGATGCTGGCTACCATGAGCCAACACGCGGAGATGCCGCAGCTGACCTGGAGCGATTTGGGCGTGGGCGAGTTGCTGCCGACGGGAACGGTCACGTTGCTGCTAGGCGACGTCGAGGGGTCTACGCGGTTGTGGGAGACCGAGCCCGAAAAGATGACCGCCGCCCTGGCACTTTTGAACAAGACCGTCGACGAGGCTGTCGCCGCGCATGACGGGGTGCGTCCGCAAGAGCAGGGCGAAGGGGACAGCTTCGTGACCGCTTTCGCGCGTGCCAGCGATGCGGTGGCGTGCGCGCTGGCGTTGCAACGCGCGCCGCTAGCGCCGATCCGGCTGCGCCTCGGGATCCACACCGGCGAGATTCAGCTGCGCGACGATGCCAACTATGCGGGACCCACCATCAATCGCGCGGCGCGGCTGCGCGATCTGGCGCACGGGGGGCAGACGGTGTTGTCGGGGGCGACGGAGCCGCTGGTGGTCGATCGCCTTCCGGACGGGGCGTGGCTCACCGATCTCGGCAATTACCCGCTGCGCGACCTGCCCCGCCCGGAACGCGTTGTGCAGCTGTGTCATTCGGACCTGCGCAACGAGTTCCCGCCGCTTCGGGTGCGCAGCGGCGTTCCATCGCACAATCTGCCGACCCAATTGACGAATTTCATTGGGCGCCATGAGCAAATGGCCGAGCTGGGTCAGCTGGTGGCCCACAACCGGTTGGTCACCCTGACGGGCGCCGGCGGTGCGGGCAAGACTCGACTCGCCGCCGAAGGCGCCGCCCGACTAAGCCGCGAGTTCGCCGACGGCGTGTGGTATGTCGACCTGGCGCCGACCACCAATCCCGCAATGGCGCAGGTGGCTGTGGCGCGCACACTCGGCGTGCCCGATGTCGCCGGGCTCTCCACTTTGGAGCTCTTAGTGCGGTTCTTCGCAGAAAAATCGATGTTGCTATTGCTCGACAACTGTGAGCATCTGCTCGATCCGTGTGGTGCCTTGGTCGTCGAGCTGCTCGCGGCTTGCCCGAAACTGACGATCATTGCGACCAGCCGTGAGCCGCTTGGAGTTCCCGGCGAGCTGACCTGGCGCGTCCCGTCGCTGCCCATCACCGACGAGGCCGTCGAACTGTTCGCGGACCGGGCCAGGCGGATACGGCCGGAATTCCATGTCGGAGAGAACAACCGCGCGCTGGTCGAAGAAATCTGTGAACGCCTTGACGGCATGCCGCTGGCCATCGAGCTTGCCGCGGCACGAGTTCGGGCGCTATCGCTATCGCAGATCGTCCACAGCCTGCATGACCGATTCCGGTTACTCACCGGCGGGGCGCGCACCGCAGTGCGCCGCCAGCAGACACTGCGCGCCTCTGTGGACTGGTCGCATGCGCTTCTGACAGAGCCAGAGCGGGTGTTGTTCCGGCGACTAGCGGTCTTCAGCGGTGGGTTCGATCTCGGCGCCGCCCAGGCGGTCGGCGCCGTCAGCGACGTAGAAGGCTATCAACTACTGGACCAACTCAGCCTGCTGGTCGACAAATCGTTAGTGGTGGCCGACGACACCGCGGCCGGCATGCGCTACCGGTTGCTCGAAACGGTGCGGCAATATGCGCAGGAAAAGCTCGGCGAGTCCGGCGAGGCCGACGAGATACGCACCCGGCATCGTGACTACTACGCGGCCACGGCCATCGAGTTGGAGTCGCAAGGACTGGCCGGTCTTGAGCAGCTGCTGCGTTGGGCGGACGCGGAGATTGACAATCTGCGGGCGGCGTTCGCATGGAGCCGGGAGAAGGGCGACCGCGAGACGGCGCTGAGACTGGTGTCCGCACTGCAACTGTTTTGGTTGACGCGCAGCCGTTTCCGCGAGGCTTTCGCGGCGTTCGAAGCCGTTCTGACCGATGAGCGCGATCCGCAGATAGCACTTGAGGTGTGGGTGCGCGCGGTCGCCGATCAAAGCGCCATCGCCGTGTGGATGGGCGTCCCCGCTTGCCCGGATCGGGCCCGCGAAGCCCTGGCTCTCGCGCGCCAGTGTGACGACCCGGCGTTGATCGGTCGAGGCCTGATGGCGTGCGGTTCGGTGGCGATATACAGCGCTGAACTCGCACAGCCATATTTTGCCGAGGCGATCGAACTGGCTCGAACCGCCGGCGATCGGTGGAGCCTGTGCCAAATCTTCACCTATCAGGCGACCATGGCCTATTACGCCGGCGAACCGATCGCGGCGGCCGCGTCCGCCGTAGAAGGGCGTGACCTCGCGGATTCCGTCGGCGACAACCTTCATTCGCGGCTTTGCCGGGAGTGGCTCGGCTCGGCCCTCGCCATGGAAGGACATCTCGCAGACGCGGTTGACGTATTGGGTTGCTTGGCAGCGGATTCCGCGGCCGCGGGGGACCTGCCCATGTCGATCATGGTGCAGGTAGCGCGCAGCATAACGCTCGCCTACAAAGGTGAGGCGGCTGCCGCGCTGAGCGCGGCACAATCAGCTTCCGAGGCGGCGAACTCGCTGGGAATCTACACGGACGCAGTGTATGTGGCGTTGGCCGCGGCCAACCTTGCCGCCGGCGAGACGGCTACTGCCAGACAAGCGGCGGAGGAGGCCTGGCGGCAGACCACCCCGCTACGCGAAATCTGGGTCAGGGGAGCCAGTCAAACAGCCGAGGTCTTTCTGGCATGCGGTGATTTGGCCGCAGCGCGCCGCTGGGCCGATGACACCGTCGCCGTGGTACCGGGCTGGTACCGGATGTCGGCCCTGACACAACGCGCCTACATCGCAGTGGCTCAAGGTGACCACGGCCAGGCCGAGCGCGATGTTCACGACGCCCTGGAGATCGCCACCGGTACGCGGGCATACCTACGAGTGACGGACATCCTGGAGTGTCGGGCACGCCTGGCGGCCGACGATCGCCAACTCTCCTACGCAGCGCGCCTCTTGGGCGCAGCGGACGGCGTTCGTCGGTCCATCGGGGCAATCCGTCTCCCGATGTATCAAGCGGGGTACGACGCTTTGGTCGAGACGGCACGGGAATCGTTGGGGATCGATGGCTTCGACACTGCCTGGGCGGAGGGAGCGGCGTTGTCCACCGAGGAGGCGATCGCCTACGCGCAACGCGGCCGCGGCGAGCGCAAACGCCCAGCTACCGGCTGGGCATCGCTGACCCCCATGGAGAACGATGTGGTGCGCCTCGTGCGGGAAGGCCTGGGGAACAAGGACATCGGTGCCAGGTTGTTCATCTCACCGCGCACGGTGCAGACCCACCTCACCCACGTGTATGCCAAACTCGGCATCGCCTCGCGGATGGAGCTCTTCAAGGACCAGCGCCCCACGTGACGCACCGAGATTGCCGTCACGGCTGTGGTTCGGGTGCCGACCACGACCGTGGCGGCAATCTGGGCGGGGCCGAAGATCACTTCGCGGCGACGACGAAGCCCCGCATGATCGCCTCGATGTCGGAGGACTGTTCGACGGCCTGGTTGGCCAGGCCGGTGATGGTGAGCTGAACCAGGTATCGCTGATTGGGGGGCTTGGAACCGGTGGCGATGACGATCCGGTTGAAGCTGTGCAGTCGGGTGCCGTCCAAGTCGTAGCTGCCCTGGATCATCGACGACGGGAAGCCGTCGTACGGCGCCGTCGAGGCGTCGAGCTGCTTGAAGTCCTCGAAGAGTTGGGCGTCGTCGTTGCCGTGCTGGATCACCTGAGCCGGATCGAAATTGCCATTCAGCTTGAACACCACGAGCCTGGCCGTCGGATACTTGTTGCCCTTGGAAATCATCACGGTCTCGGGTGCGATGTGCGGGTTGTTCGCCGCCGACCAGCCCGGCGGTGTCGGGATGGATACCGTCAGGTCCGGCAGGTTGCCCGGCGCCACCTGCTGCCCGGTGACGCCGATGTTCTGCAGGTACTGCGACAGCGGCACCGGCTTCGCGGCCCTCGTCGTGGTGGTGGTGGTCGTCGGGGTGGTCGACCAGATCGATTGATAGTCAGGCGTTTTCGGGCCGCACGCCGCAGCGGGCAGTGTCAGCGCGATGGCCGCGGCCGCACACGCACGTCTCACAGAATCTCGCGGACGGCGTCGACCGGCCGGGCCAGCCGGGTGCCCTTCGGGGTGACGACGAACGGGCGTTCGATCAGGATCGGGTGTTCGACCATCGCGTCCAGCAGCTGGTCGTCGGTCGCGTCGGCGAGGTTGAGCTCGGAGTACAGGGATTCACGCTTGCGCACGGCCGTGCGCACGTCGATGCCGGCGTCGCGGATCATCCGAACCAGCTCGGCCCGCGACGGCGGGGTCTTCAGGTACTCGACGATGTTCGGCTCGAAACCGTTGTCCCGCAACAAGTCCAGTGTCTTGCGGGAGGTACTGCATTTGGGGTTGTGGTAGATGACGGTGTCGGCCATCTAGGCGTCTCCGTCGAAAAGCCCCGTGACGGAGCCGTTTTCGAAGACGGCGCGAATGGTGCTGGCCAGCAGAGGCGCGATGGACAAGACCGTCAGCTGCGGGAAACGCTTCTCCTCGCCGATCGGCAGCGTGTTGGTGACGATGACCTCGCGGGCGCCGGACGCCGCGAGCCGCTCGGCGGCCGGATCGGACAGCACGCCGTGGGTGGCCGCGATGATCACGTCGGCGGCGCCGTCGTCGCGCAACAGCTGCACCGCGCCGGCGATGGTCCCGCCGGTGTCGATCATGTCGTCGATCAGCACGCAGGTCCGCCCCTCCACCTCGCCGACGACGCGGTTGGAGACCACCTGGTTGGGCACCCGCGGGTCCCGGGTCTTGTGGATGAAGGCCAGCGGGACACCGCCCAGCGCGTCGGCCCACTTCTCGGCGATGCGCACCCGGCCCGAGTCGGGGGAGACGACCACCATGTTGCCGTCGGGGTAGTTGTCCCCGATGTAACCGGTCAGCAGGTTCTGCGCGCGCATGTGGTCGACCGGCCCGTCGAAGAACCCCTGGATCTGGTCGGTGTGCAGGTCGACGGTCACGATCCGGTCGGCGCCCGCCGTCTTGAGCAGGTCGGCCACCAGCCGCGCCGAGATGGGCTCGCGGCCGCGGTGCTTCTTGTCCTGCCGGGCGTAGGGGTAGAACGGCATGACCGCGGTGATCCGCTTCGCGCTGCCCCGCTTGAGCGCGTCGATCATGATCAGCTGTTCCATCAGCCAGTCGTTGACCGGCGCCGGGGCGGACTGCAGGACGAACGCGTCGCACCCGCGGACGGACTCGTGGAACCGGACGAAGATCTCGCCGTTGGCGAACTCCCGCGCCGTCTGGGCGGTGACGTGGACGTCGAGCTCCTTGGCCACCTGCTCGGCCAGTTCCGGATGCGCACGCCCGGAGAAGAGCATCAGGTTTTTGCGGTTATCGGTCCAGTCGTGGCTCAACGCACTGCCCTCGCCGTATCGGGATCGGGAATGGGACGCCCCATCGTACGTAGCGAATGGTACGGAAATATGGCCGGGTTACCAGATACCAAAATCACCATGTCTATTCGGGTGCGGGTGTTTCGCCGGGGTTGTCGGCGGCTTTCTCGGCCGCTCGGGCCGCCGCGCTGCCCGGCCGCTTGCGTTTGACCCAGCCCTCGATGTTGCGTTGCGGGCCGGCGGACACCGCCAGCGCGCCCGGCGGGACGTCGTCGCGGACCACGGTTCCGGCGCCGGTGTAGGCCCCGTCGCCGACCGTGACCGGCGCGACGAACATGGTGTCCGACCCGGTGCGCACGTGCGAGCCAATGGTGGTGCGCGACTTCGATGTTCCGTCGTAGTTGACGAAGACGCTGGACGCCCCGATGTTGCTGTGCTCGCCGATGTCGGCGTCGCCGACGTAGGTCAGGTGCGGGACCTTGGTGCCGGTGCCGATCGTGGAGTTCTTGGTCTCGACGAACGCCCCGAGCTTGCCGTCGTCACCCAGCACGGTGCCGGGCCGCAGGTAGGTGAAAGGGCCGACGGTGGCGCCGGCACCGATGGACGACGACGTGCCGTGGGTGCGCACCACCGATGCGCCGTCGCCGACGGTGACGTCGCTGAGCGTGGTGTCGGGACCGATGACGCAATGGCCGCCGAGTTGGGTGCGGCCGAGCAGCTGCGTGCCGGGGTGGACGACGGTGTCGCGCCCGATCGTGACGTCGACGTCGATCCAGGTGGTGGCCGGGTCGACGATGGTCACACCGGCCATCTGGTGGGCGGCGACGATCCGGCGGTTGAGTTCGGCGCCCAGCTGCGCCAGCTGGACGCGGTTGTTGACGCCGGCCACCAGCGCGCTGTCGTCGACGTGCTGGGCGTGGATGGCCTGCCCGTCCCCGCGCAGGATGGAGATGACGTCGGTCAGGTAGAGCTCGTGCTGGGCGTTGTTCGAGCTCAGCCGGCTCAGCGCCGAGCGCAACGCCGCGACGTCGAAGGCGTACACCCCGGCGTTGACCTCGCGAATGTCGCGCTGCGAGGGGGTGGCGTCGGCGTGTTCCACGATCGCGGTGACCTCGTTGTCCTGCGTGCGCAGGATGCGTCCGTAGCCGCTGGGGTCGGCGAGCGTCGTGGTGAGCACGGTCGCGGCGGCCGATCCCGCGTTGTGCGTGGCGATCAGCTCGGCCAGGGTGTCGGCGTCCAGCAGCGGCGTATCGCCCGAGGTGACGACGACCACGCCGGCGTAGTCGTCGGGCAGCGCCGACAGGCCGCAACCGACCGCGTGGCCGGTGCCCCTCGGCCGGTCCTGCAGGGCGACCTCGATGCCGCGGCCCAACGCGTCGGCCGCTTCGGCGACCAGCGGCGCGATGCGCTGGTGATCGTGGCCCAGCACCACCACCAGGTGTTGCGGCGCGACCTTGGTGATCGCGTGCAGCAAATGGGACAGCATGCTGCGCCCGGCGATGGTGTGCAGCACCTTGGGGGTGTCCGAGCGCATCCGGGTGCCGGGCCCGGCCGCGAGCACCAGGACCGCGGTATCACCACGAGACGCCACGCTTCTCCTTTCGACGCGAGCGTGCGGGTCGGTACGCCGACACGCCGTTAAGCGTGTCACCTCATGGGCGCTCGCGGCAAAGGGCTCGTGCCTTTTGGGGCTCCGTCGCCAGGACTCGAACCTGAACTCTCAGAACCAAAATCTGATGTGCTGCCGATTACACCACGACGGATTGCGGGCCCCGGAGGCCCACGCCAACAAGACTCTAGACGGTCGGCGGGCCGATCGCGGCGGCAAGGGAAAGACGGCCGGATCGGTGCGGGCGACGCTATAGGCTGGTTGACGTGGCCGTTCTGGACAAGGAGCCCGACAAGGAAGCCCGGGCGCCGCGCGCCCGCATGACCGGTAGCGATCGCCGACAGCAGCTCATCGGCATCGCGCGCTCGCTGTTCGCCGAACGCGGCTACGAGGGCACCTCGATCGAGGAGATCGCGTTGCGCGCCAACGTGTCCAAGCCGGTGGTCTACGAGCACTTCGGCGGCAAGGAGGGGCTGTACGCGGTGGTCGTCGACCGCGAGATGTCGGCGCTGCTGGACGGCATCACCTCGTCGCTGACCAACAACCGCTCCCGGGTGCGGGTCGAGCGGGTCGCGCTGGCGTTGCTCACCTACGTCGAGGAGCGGACGGACGGCTTCCGCATCATGATCCGCGACTCGCCGGCCGCGATCAGCTCGGGCACCTATTCCAGCCTGCTCAACGACGCCGTCAGCCAGGTCAGTTCCATCCTGGCCGGCGACTTCGCCCGTCGCGGGCTGGATCCGGACCTGGCGCCGCTCTACGCCCAGGCGCTGGTGGGCTCGGTGTCGATGACGGCCCAGTGGTGGCTCGACACCCGCGAGCCCAAGAAAGAGGTGGTCGCGGCGCACCTGGTCAACCTGATGTGGAACGGGCTGACCCACCTGGAGGCCGACCCCCGGCTGCAGGACGGTTAGGGACTCCTCCCAGCGGGGTTCATGAGGTCAGCGTCACACCCAGCGCGACCACGGGCCGGGGGAAATGCTCTGCGGCGCAGGCCTCGTCGAGCGTGTCCTCGATGAGGGCGGCCAGCTCGCCGGCGCTGGGTTCCCATCCGCCCACGACGTACGGGCCGGCCTGGTCACCGCCGACGTGCAGTTCGGTGAGGATGACGCCGCGCCGGGCGCGGACGTCCGCCATGGCCGCTATCGTCCGGCGGATCGCTTCGCCGTAGCGGACCGGGGCGTCGGCCCGGGTGGTCGAAGGATCCGGCCGGCAGTGCAGGCCCACCGGTTCGAAGGTGTTGTGCGCCGAGCCCCGCCGCGCCCGACCGGCGACGTGGGGAGCCGCGAGGGGCTCCTCGAGCACGATGCGCCCGACGCCGACTCCCACCGCGTCGCGAAATAACCCGGGCGATCCGGGGTGCGCGACGATGCGTGCCGGGTCTGTCCCCGCGGCGAGGGCGACCGCCAGCTCGCCGTCCGAGCGGACGCCGATGCCAAGGCCTTCTTCGGTTGCGACGCGCGCGAGGCCGGTGGTCAGCGGAGACCGGCCGAAGTAGACGACGCGCGCATTCCGCAGCGTTTTGCGCCAATGGCGGGCGCGGTCCCGAAAGTCGGTTTCGTCGGCCGGGGCGCCGGCGGGCCGCGGGGGAGCCGCGTGTTTCACCGACGGCAGGATGTCCAGCAAGGTCATGCATCCAGCGTGCGCACGCGGGCGGCCGGATTTCGCTTTCCTGACGATCCCTTGACGGCGCCGGGCTCGATATTGACGATTCTTGGCGCCCCTAGAATGTATTCATCATGACCGCACCGGGGCCTGCTCGCCCAGAACCCCCGATCGCGGGGCTCGTTGAATTGGCGCTCACCGCGCCGACCTTCCAGCAATTGATCGAAAGCGCGGCCGCGCGACCGGCCGAGCTTGCACTGGTGGGTCCAGCCAGCGCACGGCTCTTTGTGGCCAGCGCGCTGGCGCGGTTGGGCCCATTGCTGGTAGTCACCGCGACCGGGCGCGAAGCCGACGACCTGACCGCCGAACTGCGCGGTGTCTTCGGCGACGCCGTGGCGGCCTTTCCGTCCTGGGAGACCCTGCCGCACGAGCGGCTCTCACCGGGCGTCGACACCGTCGGCACCCGGTTGACCGTGCTGCGCCGGCTGGCCCATCCCGACGACGCGCGGTTGGGGCCGCCGCTGCGGGTGGTGGTGACGGCGGTGCGGTCGCTGCTGCAGCCGATGACGCCGGAGCTGGGCCGCATCGAGCCGGTCACGTTCACGGTCGGCGAGGAGATCGCCTTCGAGGATGCGGTCGCCCGGCTGGTGGAGCTGGCCTACACCCGGGTCGACATGGTGGGCCGGCGCGGCGAGTTCGCCGTGCGCGGCGGGATTCTCGACGTCTTCCCGCCGACCGCCGAGCACCCGGTGCGCATCGAGTTCTGGGGCGACGAGGTCAGCGAGATGCGGATGTTCGCCGTCGCCGACCAGCGCTCCATCCCCGAGATCGAGGTGGAGACGGTCATCGCGGTGCCCTGCCGCGAGCTGCTGCTGACCGACGACGTGCGGGAGCGCGCCGCCGCGCTCGCCGCCCGGCACTCCGGACCCGGGCCCGCCATCACCGGCAGCGTCACCGACATGCTGGCCAAGCTGGCCGAGGGCATCGCGGTCGACGGCATGGAGGCGCTGCTGCCCGTGCTGCGGCCCGGCGAGCACGTGCTGCTCACCGACCAGCTGGCCGCGGGCACGCCGGTGCTGCTGTGCGACCCCGAGAAGGTGCGCACCCGGGCCGCCGACCTGATCAAGACCGGCAGCGAGTTCCTCGAGGCGTCCTGGTCGGTGGCGGCGCTGGGCACCGACGCGCCCGTCGACGTGGCGCAATTCGGCGGGTCGGGGTTCGCCGAGCTGGACGACGTGCACGCCGCCGCG
>NZ_LZIZ01000226.1:0-16800 GCF_001666915.1 Mycobacterium sp. E3339
TCCTGGCGCGCGATCGTCGCGTCCAGCGCGGGCGCCTGGCGGTCGCGTGCGGCCAGGGCACTGTCGAGTTCGCGCTGGCTGTCGGCGAGAAGTTCGTTCGCCGTTCGTGTTTCGGGCCCGGCGCCGGGGTCACCGGTGATTCGGGTTTGCGGGCAGCCGGGAGTCGGATGGTATTCGCAGCGCGCGGTGACCAGGGCCTGATCCTGCTGCTGGTGGGCCCGGTCGACGGCGCCGTCGAGCGCGGCGCGCGCGTTCCTGGTTTGTTGCAGAGCCGCCGACGCCTGCGCGACCGGGGCCGACGATCCGGCGCCGCGCAGGGCGCGTTCGTCGAGGCGGTGGTCGATCGAGCCGGATAGCAGGACGATGGCGGCAAGTTCACCGACGACGACGCCGAGCGCCGCCGCGACCACCGCGCGTGCGGCAACGCCGGGGCGGCCGCGGTGAGACCCCGAGGTGGTGGCGCGGGTGACCGCGCCGATGAGCAGACCGAAGACCAGGGTCAGGGGCACGACCGCAAGCAGTGGCCAGCGGGCCGACTCGCTCACCGCCAGGGTCGCGACCAACCAGGCCAGCAACCCGCCGAACAACACCACGGCGCCGGCCACGGCGTGCGTGGACCGCTCGTGGCGCTCACCCAGTTCCCGCGACTGCCCGCCGCCGAGCCAGGTGAGCACGCCCGCGGGCGACACGTCCGAGCGCCGGTCGGTAACCATCTGGGCGCACATCGAAAACACCTCCCAAGTCAACAAGCCTCCCAGGCCACCGGCCGCCGCACCGAATCGAACGGCCCCCCGTGTGGCGTGCTTCACAACGTGGCCGAATCGCCGGTGATCCGGGCGGGACGCGGATTTTTGGCGACGCGTGCAGATCAGCGACGGTTCCGACGGCCGACATGAGACGGTATAAGCCTATGGAGAATCACGATTATCTCACCTACGAAGAGTTCGGACGCAGATTCTTCGAGGTCGCCGTCACCCCCGAGCGTGTCGCGGCCGCCTTCGCCGACATCGCCGGCAACGAGTTCGCCATGGAGCCCATCGCGCAGGGGCCCGGCGGCATCGCCAAGGTGAGCGCCAACGTCAAGATCCACGAACCCAAGGTCACCCGTCGCCTGGGTGACAGCATCACGTTCGTCATCCACATCCCCCTGTCGATCGATCTGCTGCTCGACCTTCGGCTCGACAAGCAGCGGTTCGTGGTCTCCGGAGACATCGCGTTGCGGGCGACGGCGCGGGCCGCCGAGCCGCTGCTGCTGATCGTCGACGTCGCCAAGCCGCGTCCCTCGGACATCACGGTCAACGTGTCGTCGAAGTCCTTCCGCGGTGAGGTATTGCGCATCCTCGCCGGAGTCGACGGCGAGATCCGCCGGTTCGTCGCCCAGTACGTCGCCGAGGAGATCGACGCGCCCCAGTCGCAGTCCGCGCAGATAATCGACGTGGCCCAGCAATTGAACGAAACCTGGCCCTAGCGGGTAACGCATAGGCCCGGCCCGGCCGGGGTACTCACCTGCGAGGTGCGCGCTGGCGGCTCGGGTTGCCGTGCCGGCGCCAACCGCCATCATCGTCTGGGGAGGAGCGGCAGGACTTGGCACGAGTAGATGTTTCGGTGTCGTCGAAGGTGGACCCGGAGGCCGCCTGGAAGCTGGCGTCCGACCTGAGCCGATTCGACGAGTGGATGACGATTTTCGCCGGCTGGCGCGGGCCCATTCCCGACCAGATCGAGGAGGGCACCTGCGTGTCGTCGTGCGTGAAGGTCAAGGGTTTCCGCAACGTCATTCACTGGACGGTCACCCGCTACGACGAACCGAAATCGATTGAGCTGCAAGGTCGCGGGCGCGGCGGGATTCGTCTCGGCGTCGCGATGACCGTCACGGACAAGCATCCGGGGACCGATTTTCACCTCACCGCCGACCTGCGGGGCGGATTGCTCAGCGGTCCGATCGGAGGGTTGGTTGCCCGCGTTCTGCGCTCCGACGTGGAAAAGTCCGTGAAAAACCTCGCCTCGCTGCAATAGGCTCGCCGCGATAGTCGAGAGCGCCTAGCGCGCCGCGTGGCCGAACGGCCAGTCCCGCTCCGCCTCGCGAATCCGCCTGCGGTCCATGGCAAGCCATGCCAGGCCGGCCCCGAACGCGAGCATGGCGACGATGGCGGCGGCCACCCCCACGCCGGCGTCGCCCAGCGCGAACGTCGCCACGCACACCGCGAACGCCAGGACCGCGGCCCCGACGATGACCAGTCCGGGCGTGCGCCCGAAATCGTCGAAATCCGGCTTAGGACCGCGCCGGCGGGTGGTGCTGTCGACAGGGCCGTGCGTCATGGGCGCCTCCTCCGGTCGCTTCGTTCGGGCGCTTCCGTGGAGCTACCCGAATCGCCGTCGGAACAAACGACGCGTGCGCGGGGCCTACAGCGTCTGATGCCGCCCGAAGTACTTGTGGTCCTCGCTGTAACCGCCGTAGCCGCTGCCGATGTCGCGGTAGTCGGCGACGAACTCGATTCCCTTGATCCACTTGACGAGCTTGAACCCGTGCTGCAATTCGTTGCGCAACCGCAGCGGCTTGCCGTGCATGTAGGGGAGCGGCTGGTCGTTCATGTTGTAGGCGAGCATCGTCATGTGGTGGTCCATCTGACCGATGTGGTGGGCGTTGTAATAGATGCCGCCGGTCGCGCCCAGGCCCATCGAGTAGAACACCGCCCATTTGGCTTCCGGCAGCGGCTTGACGATGTCCATGATCGTCTTCATCTGCACGCCACCCCATTTCGCGACGCCCGACCAGGCCTGGATGCAGAAGTGCTGGCTGATCTGCTCGTGGTAGGGCAGCGCCTGCAGGTCCTCGAGCGAGAACTCCATCGGGTGCTCGACCAGACCGTAGACCTTGAGCCGCCAGTCCTTGAAGTCGTTGGCCTCCAGTTCCTTGTATTCGACGGTCTCCGGCAGGCGGCCGTTGCGCCAGTGGTGCGGCGAGATGTCCTTTTCGGTGAAGGCGCCCGGCTTCGGGTCGAGTTGCTCCAGCAGGCGCTGGAACGGGCCGACGAGCGCGTAGCCGACCCGCTGGATCACCCGGGGATGGCGAATGGTGAAGGGCGTGGCCCACACCCAGGCGACGGCCGTCACCACCATGGCCGCGGCGAAGATCCAGAAACCCACCCAGCTGTCGTCGTCACGCGAGGCGAACATGTGGTTGAGGTTCTGCAGCGCGCCGGTGGTCAACACCATCGTCACGTGGACCAGGATGAAGAACAAGAAGTACACCAGCACAACGAAATGCAGGGAGCGCGCGTGCTGAATGCTGAGCCGTTTGCTCAGCCAGTGGACGCGCTGCGACAGTGCCGGCGACATGCCCAAGCCCGTGATCAGGGCCGCCGGCGCGGCGATGAAAACCGTCGTGAAATAGGCGAGCAGCTGCAGGCCGTTGTAGGCGACCCAGCCGTTGTCCTTCGGCCAGTCCAGCGAGAGATACTGCACCGCAACGGATGCGGCGTTGGGAAAGACATCCCAACTGGTGGGCACGATGTGGCGCCACTGGCCGGTGGCGAACAGCAGCACGTAGAAGACCAACCCGTTGACGAGCCAGAGCACGTCGATGCCGAGGTGCCACCACCGGGCCAGCCCGATGGAATGCCGGAATCCGGGCAGCCCGAGTTGCGGCGGGAGCGCGACGGTGTCGGCGTTGGCGGTCCACAGTTCGTCGTCGGGCACCGGCGGCCCCACCCGCAACCACTCGTCCTTGCCCGGGGTGGCGTTGCGGCTGAAGTAAAGGCGGGGATGGTCACACAGGATCTGGATGCCCGTCCGGATGATGAACATCATCATGAAGAGGTTGAAGAAGTGGGTCCACCCGATCCATGCGGGCAGGCCCGGGCTGACGCCGGTGTGGGTGTCGGTTCCCGGGTAGCGCTGGATGAACGACTGCACCGCCGGCATGTTGTGCAGGCCTTTGCCGATCGCCACGCCCACGACCAGCAGGGCGAAACCGATCGGGATCAGCCACAGCAGGTTGAACCACCGGTCGCGGCCGATGCGCAGCTTCGGCGCGGTCGCCCGCCGGGTGAGATCGAAACCGCCACCGTAGGTTTCGACATCGATGATGTCTTCGGCGGTGTGGATCTCGTTGCGGTAGTCCGGGGCGGACTGAAGCGGCGTGCCCACCGCGAGTGTCGATACGTTGCCGTTCGGTGCCTGCCGTTCCGCGGGGGCTTCAGGAGTGTCGACGTTGCGGTTCCGATGTTCGGTGTTCGTCACGCGGCCGAAAATACACGAACGCAATTGGATTAATTGGACTCGGTCGGGAAGAAAAGCGCCGCCACGCGGCGTCCGAGGCGGTGCGGCCGCCGGCAACAGTTGCCGATGGGCAAAATCCGCCCCGGCACGAGTAGACGTTTCAGCATTTGCCCAATAAATCCGCTGATATCGCCGCATATACGGTTCCTTAAAGGCGCCTGTGGATTTGGACACAAGTTTCTGGATGATCCCGGCCGGTGCGCCGGCGCCACGCATCGGCGCGCAGGCCGGGTTCCGGAAGCGGGTCCCGCGCTATTGCACCGCCGCCCACGGCGCGATGCCCGCCGGAAAGGCGGCGTTTGGCACCCGCCAGCAAAATGAATTCGCGGCACAAAGCCGAGCGTTCCCACCAAAGTTGGGTTACTGTACGGCGTCCGGACGACCGCGCATCGACAGGCAATGTCCGGGCAAATAAAAATACAATTCGATTTGGAGGTTTATATGATGCGACGGTGGCTGATTGCGGCCCTTGTCCTTGCGGCGGCGCTAATGGCAGGCTGCTCGAGCAGCAAACCTGCGAGTTCTCCGGCGAGTTCGGCTACGAGCAGTCGTTCGACCTCCACAGCAACCAGCTCGTCCAGCGCTGCGTCGAGCGATACCAGTTCCGCAAACGCGCCCGCCGTCGCAACCCTGGATTCCAGCCAGTGCGTGGATGTCACCGGGGCGAACGTCGATTTGCTGGCCGCATCGGACAAAGACGCCGCGCGCAAGGCCGCCGACACCCTGGAGCGATACAACCCGCCGGCTTCGGTCAAAGATGCCATCGAACATTTCGCCAGCGTGGGCGGCGCCCACTTCGATGACCCGGATTACACCAAGAACAACAAGCTTGTCGACGGGTGGGTCAAGCAGGTGTGCCCCAGTTAACGGGCGAATGGTTCTGAGCTAATTCGCGTCGGGTGGCCGGACTCGGCGGGCCGGACGGGTCTCGATCGCGTTGATGGTCAAGGCCCGGCGGCCGATCCGCCAGCGGTCGGTCAGCTCGTAGGAGTCGTCGTAGCGCAGGTGCCAGACCACGTCGACCAACTCGTCACCGCGGCGGTCCCAGTGGTGCGCGACGCACGCGACGCGACCGCGCGCGGTGCCCGGTCGGTCGCCCCCGTCATACACCTCGCCGACGATGGCGTGCTCGGTGCGAACGACCGCCGCGACGCTGGCGACGGCGGCGGCGATCGCGTCCCGACCGCGATGGGTTTGAATCGGTTCCAGCGACTTGGGCGGTTCGGGCACCTGCAGCACCGCGGTGTCGGTGAAAAGCGCTGCCACGGAATCGAATCGGCGCTCGTCGACCCGGGCCGCGTAGCGGTGCACCAGGTCGCTGAGCGCGGATCGGTCGTCGGCTGACAGGGTCATCGCGGTCACGCGATCAGCGAAAGGCGTTGCGCGCACGCCGACAGCCAGTCCTTGGCCTGCTCGATGTCGGTCGTCGGCGGCATGCCCAGCACGAGGCGGTCGGCCCCCTGATCGGCCAGGGCGCCCGCCCGCTCGGCATCGATCTTCGTGACCAGGTGGCCCAGCGAAACCTCCAGGGCGGCGGGGTCACGTCCGGCCGCGGCGGCCTCGTCGCGCATCAGCGCGATCAGCGACGCGAGTTCGGGACCGGTGACGCCCAGCGGTTGGAACCCGTCGCCGAGCCGACCGGCGCGGCGCGCGGCCGCCTTGCTGTGCCCACCGATGTGTATCGGGAGCCGTTCGCGGGCAACGGGTTTGGGGTAGCACATGACGTTGTCGAAGTCGAAGAACTCCCCGTGGTGCGACACGCCCTGGGGCCGCTCGGCCCACAGCGCCCGCATGACGGCCAGCTGCTCGTCGGCGCGCCTGCCCCGGCTGTCGAAGGCGGCGCCGCACGCCTGGACCTCTTCTTTGAGCCAGCCGACGCCGACACACAGCCGCAATCTGCCGCCCGAGAGCACATCGAGGGTCGCCGCGCGTTTGGCCAGCATCACCGGATGATGGTTGGGCAACACCAGTACGCCGGTGGCCAACCCGAGCCGGGCGGTGTGGGCCGCCAGGAACGCCAACATTTCCAGGGGATCGGGGATCGGGCAGTCCGCCGCCATCCCGACGCGCCCCGAACTGTCGTAGGGATAGACGCTGTCGTAGGTCGTGGCCAGGACAGTGTGTTCGGCGACGACGATCGATTCGAACCCGCACCGCTCGAGGTGCCCGGCGAAGCCCGCCATCCACTCGGGGTCCGCGGTGACACCGTCGGTCACCGGGGCGACGACGGAAACCTTCATGGCCTCAGAAGCTAACAGGCGCGGTTTCGACGGCCGCGGGCGCGATTGCCCGGCGCACGGCGTCGACCAGCGTGGCCGCCCGGGCGTCGGTGAACACGTCTTCGAGCAGGAGCGGGCGGCCGTCGGGGTCGGTCAGCGGCACCCGCCAATTGGGGTATTCGTCGGTGGTTCCCGGCTGGTTCTGGGTCCGCCGGTCGCCGACCGCGTCGGTCAGCGCGACGCCCACCAGCCGCGACGGCGTCCGCCCGAGATAGCGGTACAGGGCGAGCACGACGCTGTCCGGGTCGGTGTCACCCTCGTCGAGCAAGCCCACCCGGTTCAACTCCGCGATCCAGCCCGCCAGCTCCGCGCGGTCGGAGGCGAGCTCGTCGGCGGCGGGCCGGGTCAGCAATCCCAGCGATTCGCGCAGCCGCACATGGTCGCCCGCCAGATAGCCGGCCGTGGGCGGCAGATCGTGGGTGGTGACCGAGGACAGGCAGTACTCGCGCCAGCGCTCAGCCGGCAGCGGACCGCCGTTGCCGTCCCGGTCGAGCTCGAACCAGAGGATCGACGTGCCCAGCAGGCCGCGCAGCAGCAGGTAGTCGCGCACCCACGGTTCGACCGTGCCGAGGTCCTCGCCGACGACCACCGCCCCGGCGCGATGCGCTTCCAGGGCGACGATGCCGATCATCGCCTCGTGGTCGTAGCGCACGTAAGTGCCCTGGGTGGGCGGCGCGCCCTCCGGGATCCACCACAGCCGGAACAACCCGATGATGTGGTCGATGCGGACCCCGCCGGCATGCCGCAGCACCGCCCGGATCAACGCCCGAAACGGCCGGTATTCCTGCGCGTCCAGCCCGTCGGGCCGCCACGGCGGCTGGGACCAGTCCTGGCCGAGTTGATTGAACTCGTCCGGGGGAGCGCCGGCGGTCACGCCGAGCGCCAACACGTCTTGCATGGCCCAGGCGTCGGCGCCATTGGGGTGCACGCCGACGGCCAGGTCGTGCATCACGCCCAGCGCCATGCCCGCGCGCACGGCCTGCGACTGCGCCGAGGCGAGTTGCTCATCGAGTTGCCATTGCAGCCAGCGATGGAAATCGACTGTCTCGGAATGCTTTTCGACGAATTTGGCGACACCCGGCGCGTCGGGGTGCCGGAGCGACTTCGGCCAGGCATGCCAGTCGTCGCCGTACTTCTCGGCCAGGGCGCACCACGTGGCGAAGTCGTCGAGCGCGCCGCCCTCCCGGGCGCGGAAGGCCGCGTAGGAAAGCTCGCGGCCCGCCGACCGCGGCACCCGATGCACCAGCTCGAGCGCGGCCCGCTTGGCCGCCCACGCGCTGTCGCGATCGATGGCGTCCAGCCGGGCGGCCCGCTCCTGGACCTCGGAGCGCAGCCGTCGCACCCGGCTGCGCTTGTCGAGCTCGGCGAACTCCGGAATCGACTCGACGTGCAGGTAAATCGGGTTGACGAAGCGCCGCGATGTCGGCAGATAGGGCGACGGCTCCATGGGGCGAGTGGGGGCCGCCGCGTGCAGCGGGTTGACCAACACGTAGTCCGCGCCGTGCCGCGACGCCGACCAGACGGCCAGGTCGGTCAAGTCGGTCAGGTCGCCGACGCCCCACGACTGGCTGGACCGCACGCTGTAGAGCTGGGTGGCCAGCCCCCAGGCGCGGCGGGCGCCGAGCCGCTCGGGCAGCCCGAGCCAGTCCGGCGTCATGATCAGCGCGGTGCTGGTCTCACCGTCGCGGGAGCGCAGCCGCACCCGGTGATAACCCAGCGGCAGGTCGGCCGGCAGCACAAAGCTGGCCTCGCCGACCCAGCGGCCGTCCAAGTCGAACGGCGGGGTGAAGTTGTCGACCTGCTGAATCCCGCCGTGCACCGAACCGTCCTCGAGCTGCACCAACACCTCGGCGGGATCGCCATGGGTCACGTGCACCCAAAATCGCGTCTGCTCACCGGCGCGGCCGACGATCGTCGGCGGCAGCCGGCGCGCCCAATACGCACGCAGCTTCGCGGTCAGGGCGGCGTTGCGCTCCTGTTCGGTGCCGGCCGCCACGCCGAGCGCGGCCAACACGGCCACCAGGGTGGTTTCGGAGACCGGCACCCGCCGCCCCGTCCAGTCCTGGTACTCGGTCGCGATGCCGTACCGCTTGGCAAGTTCGACCAGCGACGGCGCGAGCTCACTCATACCGCTCATCTTGCTGCCAGGCTCCGGCGCCCGCTCAACAGGACGAACGGCGCGTGCGCCATTACGATGCCCTGAGGAGACATGAGGAGTCCGGGCGGGGATCGGCGGGGAAGACCCGAAGTGCCAGTTCAACGTCGCCTGGCGCGTCGCCCGCACGGCCGGGGCGGACGGGCGGGCGAGCACCGGACACCGGCAGATAAACAGATGTAGCAGCGAACGCCATCGGCGCCGCGTGGCGAGGGCCGTACCGGTGCCTTACCGTTGTCGATGTAATTCGCGCGAGGGACAATATCCAGGCGTTCTAGCAGACCGGATGGTGAATTAAGTGGCGGAAGAGAGTCGCGGCCAACGCGGGTCGGGGTACGGCCTCGGGTTGTCGACGCGGACCCAGGTGACCGGCTATCAGTTCCTCGCTCGCCGCACCGCGATGGCGCTCACCCGGTGGCGCGTCCGGATGGAGGTCGAGCCGGGGCGGCGGCAGACGCTGGCCGTGGTGGCCTCGGTCTCGGCGGCGATGGTGATCTGCCTGGGCGCCCTGCTCTGGTCGTTCATCAGCCCGTCCGGGCAGATCAACGAGTCGCCGATCATCGCCGACCGGGATTCCGGCGCGCTGTACGTCCGCGTGGGGGACCGGCTGTACCCGGCGCTGAACCTGGCTTCGGCGCGGCTGATCACCGGCCGGGCGGACAATCCGCACCTGGTGCGGTCGAGCCAGATCGCCACCATGCCGCGCGGGCCGATGGTGGGCATCCCGGGCGCGCCGTCGAACTTCCACACCACCAGCCCGTCCACGTCGTCGTGGCTGGTGTGCGACACCGTCGCCACCTCGACCGGGGTCGGCGCGCCGTCCGGCGTGACCGTCACGGTGATCGACGGCAACCCCGACCTCAGCAACCACCGCCGCGTCCTCAACGGATCGGACGCTGTGGTGCTGAACTACAGCGGGGACGCTTGGGTGATCCGAGAGGGTCGCCGGTCGCGCATCGACGCGACGAACCGGTCGGTGCTGTTGCCGCTGGGCCTGACACCCGAACAGGTCGGCCAGGCGAAGCCCATGAGCCGGGCCCTGTTCGACGCGCTGCCCGTGGGCCCGGAGCTGACCGTGCCGCAGGTGCAGAACGCCGGCGCCGCCGCGTCGTTCCCGGGCGCCCCCGGGCCGATCGGCACCGTGATCGTCACGCCGCAAATCAGTGGGCCGCAACAGTATTCGCTGGTGCTCGCCGACGGCGTGCAGACGCTGCCGCCGCTGGTCGCCCAGATCCTGCAGAACGCCGGGCCGGGCAACACCCGGCCGGTGACCGTGGAACCGTCCGCCCTGGCCAAGATGCCCGTCGTCAACAAGCTGGACCTGTCCTCCTATCCGGACGCGCCGCTCAACGTGGCGGACATTCGCGAGAACCCGGCGACCTGCTGGTGGTGGCAGAAGACCTCCGGCGAGAACCGGGCCCGCATCCAGGTCATCTCCGGCGCGACCATTCCGGTCGCGGCCAAGGACGAGAACAAGGTGGTGTCGCTGGTCAAGGCCGACACCACCGGTCGGGTGGCCGACCAGGTGTACTTCGGCCCCGACTACGGCAACTTCGTGGCGGTCACCGGCAACGACCCCGGCGCGAAGACCACGGAGTCGCTGTGGTGGCTGACCGACGCGGGCGCCCGGTTCGGCGTCGACGACACCCGCGACGTCCGCGAGGCTTTGGGCCTGAAGACGAAACCCAGCCTGGCGCCGTGGGTGGCGCTGCGCCTGCTCCCACAGGGTCCGACGCTCTCGCGGGCGGATGCGCTCGTGGAGCACGACACCCTTCCGATGGATATGTCCCCAGCAGAATTGGCGGTGCCTAAGTGAAACGCGGGTTTGCGCGGCCGACCCCGGAGAAGCCTCCGGTCATCAAGCCGGAAAACATCGTCCTACCGACGCCGCTGAGCATTCCGCCGCCGGAGGGCAAGCCCTGGTGGCTGGTCGTCGTCGGCGTCCTCGTGGTCGGCCTGCTGATCGGCATGGTCGGCATGACGTTCGCCAGCGGCTCGCGCGTGTTCGGCGGCGCGGGCGCCATCTTCCCGATCTTCATGATCGGTGGCGTCGCGATGATGATGTTCGGCGGCCGGTTCGGCGGTCAGCAGCAGATGAGCCGGCCCAAGCTGGACGCGATGCGCGCCCAGTTCATGCTGATGCTGGACATGCTGCGCGAGACCGCCCACGAGTCGGCCGACAGCATGGACGCCAACTACCGGTGGTACCACCCGGCGCCCACCACGTTGTCCGCCGCGGTGGGATCGCCGCGGATGTGGGAACGCAAGCCCGACGGCAAGGACCTCAACTTCGGGGTGGTGCGAGTCGGCGTGGGCATGACGCGGCCCGAGGTGACCTGGGGTGAGCCCCAGAACATGCCCACCGATATCGAGCTGGAACCGGTGACGGGCAAGGCGCTGCAGGAATTCGGGCGCTACCAGAGCGTCGTCTACAACCTGCCCAAGATGATCTCGCTGCTGGTCGAGCCCTGGTACGCGCTCGACGGCGAGCGCGAACAGGTCCTCGGGCTGATGCGGGCAATCGTCTGTCAGCTGGCCTTCTCGCACGGCCCCGACCACGTGCAGCTGGTCGTCGTCACCTCGGATCTGGACGAGTGGGACTGGGTGAAGTGGCTTCCGCACGTCGGTGACCCCCGGCGTCAGGACGCCGCGGGCAACGCGCGGATGGTCTACAGCTCGGTGCGCGAGTTCGCCGCCGAGCAAGCCGAATTGTTCGCCGGCCGTGGCTCTTTCACGCCCCGGCACGCCAGTTCGTCGGCGCAGACCCCGACGCCCCACACGGTGATCGTCGCCGACGTCGTCGACCCCCAGTGGGAATACGTGATCAGCTCCGAGGGCGTCGACGGCGTGACCTTCTTCGACCTGACCGGCTCCTCGATGTGGACATCGGTTCCCGAGCGCACCTTGCGGTTCGACGAGAAGGGCGTGATCGAGGCGCTGCCCCGCGACCGCGACACCTGGATGGTGATCGACGAGAAGCCGTGGTTCTTCGCGCTCACCGACCACATCAGCATCGCCGAGGCCGAGGAATTCGCGCAGGCGCTGGCGCGCTGGCGGCTCGCCGAGGCCTACGAGGAGATCGGCCAGCGGGTGGCCCACATCGGCGCCCGGGACATCATGGCCTACTACGGAATCGACGACCCCGGTCACATCGACTTCGAGGCGCTGTGGGGCAGCCGCAACGACTCCATGGGCCGCTCGCGGCTGCGGGCGCCGTTCGGTGTTCGGTCCGACAACGGCGAGCTGCTGTTCCTCGACATGAAGTCGCTGGACGAGGGCGGCGACGGCCCGCACGGCGTCATGTCCGGAACGACGGGTTCGGGTAAGTCGACCCTGGTGCGGACCGTGATCGAATCGCTGATGCTCAGCCACCCGCCGGAGGAGCTGCAGTTCGTGCTGGCCGACCTCAAGGGTGGGTCGGCGGTCAAGCCGTTCGCCGGGGTCCCGCACGTGTCGCGCATCATCACCGACCTGGAAGAGGACCAGGCGCTGATGGAGCGCTTCCTGGACGCCCTGTGGGGTGAGATCGCCCGGCGCAAGGCGATCTGCGACAGCGCCGGCGTCGACGACGCCAAGGAGTACAACTCCGTGCGCCTGCGGATGCGGGCGCGGGGCCAGGACATGGCGCCGCTGCCGATGCTCGTGGTCGTCATCGACGAGTTCTACGAGTGGTTCCGGATCATGCCGACCGCTGTCGACGTGCTCGACTCGATCGGCCGCCAGGGCCGCGCCTACTGGATCCACCTGATGATGGCCTCGCAGACCATCGAGAGCCGCGCCGAAAAGCTCATGGAGAACATGGGTTACCGGCTGGTGCTGAAGGCGCGTACCGCGGGCGCCGCGCAGGCCGCGGGCGTGCCGAACGCCGTCAACCTGCCGGCGCAGGCCGGCCTCGGCTACTTCCGGCGCAGCCTGGAAGACATCGTCCGGTTCCAGGCCGAGTTCCTGTGGCGGGACTACTTCCCGCGCGGGCTCAACGATGACGGCGAAGAAGCGCCGGCGTTGGTGCACAGCATCGATTACGTTCGCCCGCAACTGTTTACCAACTCGTTCACCCCGCTCGAGGTCAGCGTCGGCGGGCCGGAGCTGACCCCGGCCGCCATCACCAACGGCGAGACGCTCGACGCCGACGGCGCGACGCGTGACGACGACGACATCGAGGGCATCCGGGTGCCGAAGGTCGGCACGGTCATCATCGATCAGCTGCGCAAGATCGACTTCGAGCCCTACCGGTTGTGGCAGCCGCCGCTGAACCAGCCCGTCGCCATCGACGAATTGGTGAACCGGTTCCTCGGCCACCCGTGGCAGGAGGACTACGGTTCGGCCAAGGACCTGGTCTTCCCGATCGGGATCATCGACCGCCCGTTCAAGCACGACCAGCCGCCGTGGACCGTCGACACCTCGGGGCCGGGCGCCAACGTCCTGATCCTGGGCGCCGGCGGTTCGGGTAAGACGACGGCCCTGCAGACCCTGATCTGCTCGGCCGCGCTGACCCACACGCCCGAGCAGGTCCAGTTCTACTGCCTGGCCTACAGCAGCACCGCCCTGACCACCGTCGCCCGGCTGCCGCACGTGGGTGAGGTGGCCGGCCCGACCGACCCGTACGGCGTGCGCCGCACGGTGGCCGAGCTGCTGGCCCTGGTCCGCGACCGCAAGCGCACCTTCCTCGAGTACGGGATCGCCTCGATGGAGGTCTTCCGGCGCCGTAAGTTCGGCGGCGAGCCGGGCCCCGTGCCCAACGACGGGTTCGGCGATGTCTACCTGGTGGTGGACAACTACCGGGCGCTGGCCGAAGAGAACGAGGTCCTGATCGAGCAGGTGAACCTGATCATCAACCAGGGCCCCTCGTTCGGGGTCCACGTGGTGGTCACCGCCGACCGGGAGTCGGAGCTGCGGCCACCGGTGCGCAGTGGCTTCGGTTCTCGGGTCGAGTTGCGACTGGCCGCCGTGGAGGACGCCAAGCTGGTGCGTTCCCGGTTCGCCAAGGAAGTGCCCGTCAAGCCGGGCCGCGGCATGGTCGCGGTCAACTACGTCCGACTCGACTCCGACCCACAGGCCGGTCTGCACACCTTGGTCGCGCGGCCCGCGCTGGCCAACACGCCGGACTACGTGTTCGAGTCCGACAGCATCATCGACGCGGTCAGCCGCCTCACCAGCGCGCAGGCGCCGCCGGTGCGCCGCCTGCCCGCGCGGTTCGACCTGGAGCAGTTGCGCGAGGTCGCCGCACGGGACACCCGCCAGGGCGTCGGCGCGGGCGGAATCGCCTGGGCCATCTCGGAATTGGATCTGTCGCCGGTCTATCTCAACTTCGCCGAGAACGCGCACCTGATGGTGACGGGTCGACGCGAATGTGGACGGACCACGACGCTGGCCACGATCATGAGTGAAATCGGCCGGCTGTACGCGCCGGGGGCCAGCAGCGCGCCGACCCCGCCGGCCGGCCAGCCGTCGGCCCAGGTGTGGCTGGTGGACCCGCGGCGTCAGCTGCTGACCACGCTGGGTGCGGACTACGTCGAGAAGTTCGCGTACAACCTGGACGGCGTCCAGGCGATGATGGGCGAGCTCGCGGCGGTCCTGGCCGGACGCGAACCGCCGCCCGGCCTGTCCGCCGAGGAGTTGTTGTCGCGGTCGTGGTGGAGCGGCCCGGAGATCTTCCTGATCGTCGATGACATCCAGCAGCTGCCGGCGGGATTCGATTCACCGCTGCACAAGGCCGCGCCGTGGGTGACCCGGGCCGCCGACGTCGGGTTGCACGTGCTCGTCACGCGAACCTTCGGTGGTTGGTCGTCCGCGGGCAGCGACCCGATGCTGCGGGCGCTGGCCCAGGCGAACGCCCCGCTGCTGGTGATGGACGCCGACCCCGACGAGGGCTTCATCCGCGGCAAGATGAAGGGTGGCCCGCTGCCCCGAGGACGAGGCCTGCTGATGGCCGAGGACACCGGTGTGTTCGTACAGGTAGCGGCGACGGAGTTTCGCAAGTAAGGCGGATACCGCTGCGCTGGGGCTGAATCAGCCCCAGCGCAGCGGTAACTCTTTGAGCGCGAAGCTCTTTGACGGGTAGTTGATCGCGGGGACGTAGTCAGCGGGCACCTCGAAGTCGGGAATCTGCCGAAGCCATTCCCCGACGATTACCGTCAGTTCGATCCGGGCCAGATGAGAGCCCAGGCAACGGTGCGGCCCGCCGCCGAATCCCCAGTGGCGGTGCACCTTTCCGTCCATGACCAGATCGTTGACGGACGTGGAGTCGCTGCCGTCGCGGTTGACCGCCGCCATGCACAGCCGCACCGACGTGCCGGGGGGCAGCGTCATCCCGCCGATGTTGACGAACTGCGTGGTGATCCGCGGCGCCACCGGCGCCGAAGGCTCCAGCCGGACGATCTCCTCGATGAAAACCCTGATCTGCCTTGGGTTGTCGCGAAGCGCCTCGCGTAGCTGCGGCCGGCGGGCCAGTTCGAACAGGCAGAATCCGATCGCCGCCGTGACGGTGTCCAGCCCCGCCAGGATCAGTAGGTGGCTCATGCCCAGCAGCTCCAGATCGCTGAAGTTACCGTCGCTGGCCATGACCCGCGACAGCATGTCGGATCCGGGATGCTGCCTGCGCTGCCGGATCGCGTCGGCCAGATACTGAAGCAGCAGCTCGCTCTTCTCGATATCGGACTGGGTGACGTAGGGCTTGTCGCTGACGACCGCGTCCTTCCAGTCGATCAGGCGATCGCGATCTTCGATCGGCAAGCCATAGAGGTCCATGAAGACCTGGAATGGATACAGGTGCGCGAAATCCGCCATCACCTCGCACTTCCCTTGGCCGGCAAGGGCGCCGATCATTTCCGCGGCGTGGCGTTCGAGCACCGGCCGGGATGAACTCAGGCCGAGCGGGCTGAAGAAGGGCTGCAGCACCTTGCGGTAGCGGGTGTGCTGAGGAGGGTCAAAAGCCAGCGGTACCACGGGCAATGGGTGGCCCGGTGGCTGCAGGATGGTGGACGAGAACACCTTGGGGTTGCGCAGCGCGGCCAGCACGTCCTCGCGGCGCGTGATGTAGTAGTGGCCGTTCATGAATACCACCGGCCCGGCGTCCCGCAGCGCCTTCCACCCGACGCCCCGGTCCACGGTCATCGGCAGCTTTTCGAAATCGAGCCGCGGCAGGTGGAAGGTGTCTTGCTGGCCATGGCCAGGAGTGCTCATAAGCTCTCCGCTTGTCCGAATTGTTCTCCCAACCGCGGCGGCGGGGGCGTCGTCGGCACCGATTGCGGTTGGCACCCCAATATCGCATGTGTCGCAAGGGTCTACAGCGGCCGGTCCGGCTGCGCGTCGATCTTCTACACTTGGGCGACTGATCCCGGGTAGGGAGGACACCTCGTGAGGGTTCGTCTCGAACAATCCAAATGCGTGGGCCACGCCCAGTGCTACGCCGTCGACCCGAACCTGTTCCCGATCGACGACTCGGGTTATTCGATCCTCGAAGAGCACGAGGTGCGCCCCGAGGACGAGCAGGTGACCCGCGACGGGGTCGCCTCCTGCCCGGAGATGGCGCTGGTTCTCGACGAAGACTGACTGCGCCAGAAGCAAACCGGAGATGAACAAACCGTTGCCGGAAATGAACGCCAGTCGACGGGGAATGAACAATCGCTGGCCTGGAATGAACACTTGGCGTTGCGTATCGGAGCGTCCCCGATAACGAACTAATCTCAATCGCGAGCGGCAGTTCTGGCAGACAGTGGACTGTCGCTCGGTTGCTGACAGCAGGGATCAATCGAGGCTAAAGGTGCACGTTGTTCCTGACCGGACGTCCGAGAAGCGTGGTGCGAGACCACAATTGGGCGCCCGACACGGAATTGGCAGGATGCGCCGGCCAGCCCGCCGACTGGGGTGGCAGACCGAGGGGTCTGAGTCGGGTGGTTCCGGGCGGTCAGCTACCCGCGGGTGGCGAATGCTTACGAAGCCGTGACCACGGCCACCACTGATTCCGATGCGACTGCCGCGGTCGCAAGCGATCGCGGCCAACTGAGGAGAACAGGTGTTTGACTTCGGGGCGTTACCGCCGGAGGTGAATTCCGGGCGGATGTATGCGGGTCCGGGTTCGGGGTCGTT
>NZ_LZIZ01000227.1:0-19512 GCF_001666915.1 Mycobacterium sp. E3339
CTCCCGCCGCCACGCGGCGACGCGCGCGTGGTCACCGGACAGCAGCACCTCGGGCACTACGGGGCGCGCCAGCTCGTCGGGACCACCGCCCGGAGGGTTGCCGGTCATGCGTGCACCCACCAGCAGTGAACGGCCACAACTATTGCGCCGCAACTCATTCCGAGAACTCACTGGCTCCGATCGACGGGGCTCGCTTGGGGGCTCGACCATGCGGGGGTTGGCTCCGACCGAATCCACGCCCGGGGAACCGACAGGGCCCCGATCGCGGCGCCGCTGCCGACGCTCACCCAAGGCGCCGCGTCGGTCGTGCGGGCGGACCGGATGACCGTGGCCCGGTGCAGCGCGGCGGCCTTATTGAGGGAGCTCAGGTGGGTGAGCGCGACGTCCGATGGCGCCGACAACGAACTGAGCCGGGACAGTGCCGCCCCTATCGGCGACAGGGTCGCATCGAGGGTGGTGCGCGGCGAGGAGGACAGCGCCTCGATCGCCTGGCCGACGGCCGAGATCACTTGTGCGCCAGTCGTTATCACCTCCGGCGCCGACCTCAGCCGCCAGCTGCGGGATGGTTCGGTGACCGCCGGCCCGGACGAATGGGTGCATTGCGGGGGCGAACTGAACGGTGTCAGCTGCCGGATAACCGCCGAGGCGCGGGCGTAGGCGTACATGGCGGCGGCGTCTTGGGCCCACATCCGTTCATAGTCGGCTTCGGCGTCGGCGATGGCCGGACTGAGCTGGCCAAGCCAGTTCGTCGCGGCCAGCCAGATCCGCCGCAACCGATTGGCATCGATCGCATGGGGCGCCACCACCGCCGCGAGGGCCGCACCGTAGGCGGCAGCCGCGGCCTTGGCCTGGATGGCCGCCTGCCGGGCCCGCGCGGCGGTACCGTCGAGCCAGCCCAGATAGGCCGCGACGCCTCGGCTTGTCGCCCTTGCCGAATCACTCGGCGAATCCGGCTCGGCGAACACCGCGCGGTAGCTCAGCGCCATCTCGCCGAGTTGGGCGCCCAGCAGATCCCAGGCCTGGGCGGCGTCCATCATCGATCCGGCGCCCGGGCCCGCATGCATCCGCCCGGAGTTCGTCTCCGGCGGCAGGGCGCCGAAATCCGGCTCGAGGGAGGGCGAATCGTGCTGCAGCATCGGCATTTTCTCTAGAACGGTGGCGGACATGACTCGAGCGGGTCGGATCCCGATGGGTTCAGCCTTTGGCGGAAGCATCGAGTTGTCGCGGGCAATACGACTTCGCCGACACCGTCGCGAACTGCGCGGCGCCGTTGGTGGTCAGGCCGGGGTTGTTGTCCCGGAGATCATTGAGGAGTTGCAGACCGGACACGCCGCGCGCGAGCAGGCCGCATACCGCCTTGCCGGCGTTCACGGCTTGGCCCGGGTCGGCAAAGCTGATGCCCAGCGCATGGAGGTCGGCGATGAAGGCTTCGTTGTTGTCGTCGACGGCCGCCTCGTCCTCTCCGGGCACGGCGTGCGCAGGCGCCGCGGCGGCGATGCCCAGCGACACACCGAGAAGCGCCAACAGCAGTTTCATGCGTCCTCCTTCGATTGACAGCTAAATCCTCTGTGCTACAACACTTTTGATTCGGGCGCTCCGACGGCGGCCTCTTCGCCGTCCGTCACGTGCACGGCGTGGACGCCCGGTGTCGTCCTGAGCCTGGCGACCAGGTCATCGAGGCCGGCCTCGTCGACGTTCCAGTGCTGAACCTGGTCGGGCATCTCCTGCAGTTGGGCGATGATGCGGTCCAGCTTGACCGGCGCGGTGCGCCGCTCACCGGTGCCGACGCGGGCCTGCTGGATGCCGGTTGAGGTGACCGCGCGCGCCGCCGGGCCGCCAAGCGCGCCACCCGCCAAGCTGCCCAACGTCGCCTCGTTGACCAGGCTCGAGAAATCCGTCGCCGCGGCCGCGGCCACGCTGGTGCCCGGGAGCGAGGCCAGCCGGATTGCCGGGGCGGCGGTCGCCCAGCCGGGTGGAACCGAAAGCTTGCCCACCGTCGGCGCGGTCCCCAATACGGCCGACACGGGCTTGGCCGCGATGCCGGCGGCGGCGTGCCCCGGCGACGCCAGGCCCGCGCCCAGCGAGGTCTTCGCCATCGCGGCGCTCCACGGTGCGTAGATGAAGAAGTTCTTCCACTGCGAGACGCCCAGGCTGATGCTGGCATTGGTGACGTTGGTCCACGTCGCCTGGGTGCCGATCTGGGAAATGCTGGAATACAACGCTTCCCACAACGGCGCCACGTCCGGGCTACCCGTGACTCCCCCGATCAACTGCTGCCAGAACTGGGTGTATTGGCTGGTGAGTGAGGTGAGGAAGTCCTCTATCTGTTTCAGCCAGGCCGACAACGACGTCGGCTCTGCCGCGGCCGCCGCGGCGGCCTGGGCCACCGCACCGGCATCGTTGGTGGTTGCCGGCGCCTCCTCGAAGGGGGTCAACTCACCGGCCGACTCCGACGCGCCGGCGTAACTGAACATGGCGGCGACATCTTGGGCCCACATCTGGGCGTACTCGTCTTCGGTCGCCGCGATCGCGGCGTCGTTTTGGCCCAGGAGATTCGTCTCCAACAGCGCGGCCAACTGGATGCGGTTCTCCGCGACGAGTTGCGGCGGCACGGTGGCCGCCAGGGCGGCCTCGTACGCCGCGGCCGCGGCCCGGGCCTGCGTGGCGGTCTGCTCGGCTTGACCCGCGGTGGTCGACATCCAGGCCAGATACGGTGCTACCGCCGCGGCCATCGACTCCGACGACGGACCCTGCCACGACTGGCCGACCAGGTCCGAAATCACCGTGCCGTAAGCGGCCGCGGTGGAGTGCAACTCGGCGGCCAGCGTCTCCCAGGCCGCGGCGGCGGCGAGCATCGGCCCCGCGCCCGGGCCCGCGTAGATCTGGGTGGAGATCACCTCCGGTGGAAGCGTTGCGAAATCGCTGAAAACCATTGCCGCACCTTTCTTATTTGGCGTTCGGCGGGATCACGATGACCGTGGACGTGGTCGCGAGGTCGTCGACGGCCACGGCACCTGGCACGCGAAGGGTCGACCCGGCGACCGCGCGGGTGGCACTCGCGCCGACGGCGCGTCCGGCCAGGCTGGACAGCGCCGTCGGACCGAACATGCCTTGTTGGCCATTCACGGCCATCGCGGGAGCGGCTTGCACCGTCGTCTCCGGCAGCTCCGCGGCCACCGTTCGGATAGCGGGAACGGCAGAAGCCCAATTCGCCGGCACCGACAACGACCCGACCAGTCCGGCCTGCCCAGTTGCGGCCGAAACCGTGCCCGCGCTCGACAGCGCGGTCGCGCCGCTCAACAGGTCGCTGCGCAGCAGCGGTGCCAACACCCCGGTGAGCGCCTTGGGGTGCAACAGGGGGCCGATGCCCTGGATGCCCGTCCCCACGCTCGGGATGCTGAGGGCGATCTGGTACCAGTTCTTCGCCAGGTTCGCCACCCCCAGCGGGGTGTATGGCCCCGAGATCGTGCCCATGACGCTGTTGAATGTCTTCAGGATCCCGGTGATGTCCTTCAACCCCAGTGGCAAACCGGCCGCCGCCGTCGGCGCCGCAGTCGCGTTCGTCGCGAGGGTCTGCAGGCCGGCCGGAGCCTGCGAAACCGATTCCGAGAGTGTGGATTCCAGCCGGGAAGCGGTCGAGGACTGGAGCGCGGAGGCCACCGCCGCCGACTGCTCGGCCTCCCCACTGCCGTCGGTGGTCGTGGGCGGCGCCGTGAACGGGGTCAGCCGGGTCGCCACCGCCGACGCGGCGGCGTAGGTGTACATCGCGGCGGCGTCTTGCGCCCACATCTCGGCGTAGTCGGCCTCGGTGGCCGCGATGGCCGCCGTGTTCTGCCCCAACACGTTCGTCGCGATCAGCGACGCCAGCAACGCTCGATTGGCCGCGATCACCGGCGGCGGGACCGTGGCCGCGAAAACGGCTTCATAGGCGGCCGCCGCCGCCGTTGCCTGGGCGGCGGTCTGCTCGGCCTGCCCGGCCGTGCCGTCCAGCCACGCGATGTAGGGCGCCGCCGCGGTCGCCATCGCTGCGGACGAGGGCCCATGCCAGACGCTTCTCAGCTCCGCGATCGCAGCACCGTAAGACGCCGACGCCGAATGCAATTCGGCCGCCAAGCCGTTCCAGCCGGCCGCAGCCGCGAGCAACGGCGCCGGCCCCGGCCCTGAGTAGATCCTGCCGGAGTTGATCTCCGGCGGTAACAACCCGAAATCCATGCCTTCCTCCGCCTCCAGCCATGTCCCCAGCACGGCCCCTGCGCTTCGCGCGCCGACCAGCCGAACGCAAACGACATCGAGCCCCTGCGTGCCGCCGACAAAGCCTGGGATCCGAGTTTGCTAGCCGACGGGCATCTCTCCTGCAGACAGGACACTAGCCAGCCGCGACCAGAAGGCGTTTCGCCGAGCACAACGGGGGTCGGTGCCGCCGGGGCACCGCCCGGCGCGGGCCGCGCGCCGTCGGCGCCGAAGAGAAACCGCCATAAACCGCTCTACCTGGCGCGAGTCCGAAAAGGCGACGGGGTGAACAGTGGATGAAAATACGGCATTTGCGTCGCTGGGTCGCTTCCGGCGAATAAAAATCTCATGGGCGCATAAATTGCGATTGCGACGAATGAGGCCTTGGCCAAGACGTCCCCACGGAAAGGCACGGCCGCCCGAGCTCGCGATGACCGGGCGCGAGACGTCTTGGCCTGGGTTACATGCGCTCTGCTTACGCCGACTGGAGCACCGATCGGCTGCAAGCGATACGTCGGAACTCATACAGTCTTCAAAGAAGTTATGTGGGTGCTATGAATCCCTACTCGAAAAATAGCGTCCCGAGACGAGCTTTCGGGGGACGGCGGACGGTTTGGTGGCAAAAAGACCATTGATTCCTGCCTTGCACTTCCAGGGTGAAGCGACCGCCATTTCGCGTTATCCATATTCAATTCAAAGAATTCATGTAATTCATAGAATTCGTAACCGCGTGACATGGACGAGGACCGGGGCGACTCTGCGCGCAGCGCTATGGAACGCCCGGCAAACCGGGCCAGGCAAAGTTGCTGAGTGCCCGGGTTTGCCAGGCGCGGTACGACGCGTCCGCAAATGCGCGACGAGGCTAAGCGTCTTCCAGCAGATCCGGTGTGACCGCCGATTCGGTGTCCGGGATGCCCTTGATCTTGGCCTTGCGGTCGGCCATCGACAGCAACCGGCGAATGCGGCCCGCCACAGCATCTTTCGTCATCGGCGGGTCGGCGAGCCGCCCGAGCTCCTCCAGCGAGGCCTGCCGGTGCTCGACGCGCAGCTTGCCGGCGGAGGCCAAATGGTCGGGAACGGTGTCGCCGAGAATCTCCAGCGCGCGTTCCACCCGGGCGGCCGCGGCCACCGCGGCCCGCGCCGAGCGGCGCAGGTTGGCGTCGTCGAAGTTGGCGAGCCGATTTGCCGTCGCCCGCACCTCGCGGCGCATCCGGCGCTCCTCCCAGATGAGCCGGGTGTCCTGCGCGCCCATCCGGGTCAGCAGGGCGCCGATGGCCTCGCCGTCGCGCACCACCACCCGGTCGGCGCCGCGCACTTCGCGGGCCTTGGCGCTGACGCCGAGCCGGCGCGCCGCACCCACCAACGCCAGCGCGGCCTCCGGCCCGGGGCAGCTGACCTCCAGGGCTGACGACCGTCCCGGCTCGGTGAGCGACCCGTGCGCCAGAAAGGCTCCGCGCCAGGCGGCCTCGGCGTCGGCGATGCTGCCGCCCACGACCTGGGCGGGCAGGCCGCGCACCGGCCGGCCGCGGTTGTCGAGCAGGCCGGTCTGGCGGGCCAGCGCTTCACCGTCGTTGGCCACCCGCAGCACGTAACGGGTGGTCTTGCGAATCCCGCTGGCCGACAACACATGCACGACGGCGTTGTAGCCGTAGAGCTCGAAGATGTCCTTGCGCAGCCGCCGCGCGACATTGCCGAGGTCCACCTCGGCCTCCACGACCACCCGACCGCCGACGATGTGCAACCCGCCGGCGAACCTCAGCAGCGACGTGACTTCGGCGCGCCGCGCGCTGACCGACTTCACGACCAGGCGGCTGAGCTCGTCCTTGACTTCGGTCGTCATCGCCACGCGTCGTCACCCCTTGGTCCGCTGCCGGCCGGTCCTCTTGCACCGGTCTGTGGGCTTGCACTGTCGACCCGAATGTCCGCGGTGGCCGTGACCGGAGGCGCTCCCGGGCCGTTGCGGGCCGCCCGGACCCCGTCCAGGGCCGCCGCAAGCTTGCCTGGATCATGTAAAGGTGTACCAGGTCGGGCCACGTCGACGAAGTGGACCTCGGCCGAAAGCAGCGTCGCCGTGCGGCGCAGCTGTTCCCGCTCCCGCTCACTGGGCACCCGCTCGGCGTCGATGATGATGTCGTGCACGGTGAACCCCGGGGCGTGCTGGGCCAACACGTGCAGATGACGCTCGACGGAAAACCCGGCCGTCTCCCCCGGCTCGGCCACCAGATTGAGCACCAGCGCGCGCCGCGCGGTGGTGGCCCGCAGCGCCGCCGCCAACCCCGGCACCAGCACGTGCGGGATCACGCTGGTGAACCAGGAGCCCGGACCGAGCACCACGAGGTCGGCGGCCATGATCGCGTCGACGGCCTGCCGGGTCGCCGGCGGATCGGGCGGCAGCAGCCGCACCCGGCGCACCTTGCCCGGCGTGCTGGCGATCGCCACCTGGCCGCGAATAAGCCGGAACATCCGTGGATCTGACTCCAGGCCGGACACGTCGGCCTCGATCTGCAGCGCGATCGGGCACATCGGCAGCACCCGGCCCTTGACGCCCAGGATGCGGCCCAGCTCGTCGAGGGCGGCCACCGGGTCGGCGAGTACCTCCGAGAGCCCGGCGAGCATCAGGTTGCCGATCGGGTGGCCGGCCAACGCCCCGTTGCCGCCGAAGCGATGCTGCAGGATGGTCGCCCACAACCGCCCGTGCGGGCTGTCGGATGCCAAGGCCGCCAACGCCATTCGCAGATCTCCCGGGGGCACGACTTCCAATTCGCTGCGCAGCCGCCCGGAGGAACCGCCGTCGTCGGCGACGGTCACCACGGCGGTGACGTGCGGAGTCAGCCGGCGCGCCGCCGACAGCGTGGCGTACAGGCCGTGGCCGCCGCCCAGCGCGACGATGCTGTTGTTGGTCGAGGGATCCGTCGGCGCGCTCATTCGCGACCCAAATCCCGGTGCAGCACCCGCACCGACAATTGGGCATCGGCCGTCTGGGCCTTCAACTGCCGCATCAGCGCCTCGGCGATCGCCACGCTGCGGTGCTTACCCCCGGTGCACCCGATCGCAACCGTCATGTAGCGCTTGCCCTCCCGGCGGTAGCCGTCGACCACCAGCGAGAGCAACCGGTGGTAGGCGTCGAGAAAGTCCGCGGCGCCGGGCTGGCTCAGCACGTATTCGCTGACCGCCGGGTCCTGTCCGGTGAGGGGACGCAGCTCGTCGACCCAGTGCGGGTTGGGCAGGAACCGCACGTCCATCACCATGTCGGCGTCCATCGGCAGGCCGTACTTGAAGCCGAACGATTCGAGGGTGATGCTGATCGACGTGCTGGCGTCGCCGCCGAACGCGCGCTCGATGCTCTCCCGCAGTCCCCGCACCGACAGCGTCGAGGTGTCGATGATGAGGTCGGCCGTCGCGCGCACCGGGGCCAGCATCCGGCGCTCGGCGGCGATGCCCTCGGCCAGGGTCGCCTCGCCCTGCAGCGGGTGGCTGCGGCGGTTCTGCTCGTAGCGGCGCACCAGCATGTCGTCGGACGCCTCCATGAACACCACCCGCGGCGCGATGTTGCGGGTGGCCAGCTCGGTGCGCACCGAATCGAGATCGCCGGTGAAGCCGCGCGAGCGCACGTCCATCACCACCGCCAGGCGGGTGATGCGCGACCCCGCGTCCATGCCGAGATCCACCATCCGCGTGATCAGCTGGGGCGGCAGGTTGTCGGCGACGTACCAGCCCAGGTCCTCGAGCACCTTGGCCGCAGTACCCCGCCCGGCGCCCGACAACCCGGTCACCAGGACGACGTCGATGCCGGCCCCACCCTCCGGGCGGGCCTGGGCCGGGTTGCCCTCCGCCACGTCACCCGTCATTCGGCTGCTCCGGGCCGCTCGGGCGCAACGCCTCCAGGACGGCGGTGGCGGTGGCCACTCCGATTCCGGGAACGGCCGTGATCTGGTCGACGGTGGCCTCCTTGAGGCGGGCTATGGATCCGAAATGGGTCACCAGCGCCTTGCGGCGATGTTCCCCTAATCCTGGCACCGAATCCAGCGCCGAGGCGGTCATTCGCTTCGATCGCTTGCTGCGATGGTAGGTGATGGCGAACCGGTGCGCCTCGTCGCGAATGCGCTGTAGCAGGTAGAGCCCCTCGCTGTTGCGCGGCATGATGACGGGATCGGGCTCGGAGGGCACCCAGATCTCTTCCAGCCGCTTGGCCAGGCCGATCACCGCGACGTCGGTGATGCCGAGGTCGTCGAGCACGGCGCTGGCCGCGTTGACCTGTGGGGCGCCGCCGTCGACGACATAGAGGTTGGGCGGGTAGGCGAACCGGCGCGACTTCCCTTCGGGCGACAGCATATTCGGATCGTTCTGTTCGCTCAGGTGCCGCGCGAACCGGCGGCGGGTCACCTCGGCGATGGAGGCGACGTCGTCGGAGCGGCCCTGGCCGGCGGCTTCGCGGATGCCGAAGTGACGGTAGTCCGACTTGCGCGGCAGGCCGTCTTCGAACACCACCAGCGACCCCACCACGTCGGTGCCCTGCACGTGGCTGATGTCGACGCATTCGATGCGCAGCGGCGCGTCGGCCAGCCCAAGGGCTTCCTGAATGTTCTGCAGCGCAGCCGATCTGGCGTTGAAGTCACCGGCCCGCTTCAGCTTGTGTTGCTGCAGCGCCTCTTTGGCGTTGCGTTGCACCGTTTCGGCCAGCGCCCGCTTGTCGCCGCGCCGCGGCACCCGCAGCGCGACCCGGGAACCGCGCAGGCCCGACAGCCAGCTGGTCAATTCCTCGGAGTTGGACGGCAGGCAGGGCACCAGCACCTCGCGGGGAACCGGATTGACGGATTCGTCGGCCGAGCCACCCAGCTCCGCCTGCTCGCCGTAGAACTGCGTCAGGAATTGCTCGACCAACTGCTCCTCCCCGGAATCGCCTGGGTCCGCGGACTTTTCGACGATCCAGCCGCGCTGGCCGCGCACCCGGCCGCCGCGGACGTGGAACACCTGCACCGCCGCCTCGAGTTCGTCGTCGGCGAAGGCGACCACGTCGGCGTCGGTGCCGTCGCCGAGCACCACGGCCTGCTTCTCCATGGCGCGCTTCAGCGCGGACAGGTCGTCGCGCAGCCGCGCGGCCCGCTCGAAGTCGAGCCGCTCGGCCGCGGCGTTCATCTGCTGTTCCAGCTCGCGGGCGAAGCGGTCGGTCTTGCCGGAGAGGAAGTCGCAGAAGTCGTCGACGATTTGGCGATGCTGCTCGGCGCTGACCCTGCCGACGCACGGCGCCGAACACTTGTCGATGTAGCCGAGCAGGCACGGGCGGTCGATCTGCTTGTGCCGCTTGAACACACCGGCCGAGCAGGTGCGGGCCGGGAATACCCGGGTCAGCAGGTCCAGGGTTTCCCGGATGGCCCACGCGTGCGAGTACGGCCCGAAGTAGCGCACACCCTTGCGGCGCGGGCCGCGATAGACCATCAGTCGGGGAAACTCTTCGCCCAGGGTGACGGCCAGCACCGGGTAGGACTTGTCGTCGCGGTAGCGGACGTTGAAGCGCGGATCGAACTCCTTGATCCAGTTGTATTCGAGCTGCAGCGCCTCGACTTCGGTGTTGACCACCGTCCACTCGACCTTGGCGGCGGTGGTCACCATCTGCCGGGTGCGCGGATGCAGGGCGGAGACGTCCTGGAAGTAGGACGTCAGCCTGCTGCGCAGGCTCTTGGCCTTACCGACGTAGATGACCCGCCCGTGCACGTCCCGGAATCGGTAGACGCCCGGCTCGACCGGGATGGACCCGGGCGGGGGGCGATACGTGGCGGGATCTGGCACCCATCCAGGCTAGTAGCCGCCGGCGCCATGCCGGCCCGTCGGGAGCACCGCGCCGCGGCGCCGGATCCGGGGCCCTGGCGGGGGCGGCCCTGTAACGCATTCGCGCGGTCGCGCGATGAATTAGGGAGGCCGCCGACCGATCCGCCAGTTTTTCCGAAATTACCGATGACCTCGGGTTATGACGACCGAGCGCCGGTTTGGACGGTTTGTTCTGGCTACCAAGGGGGTAGCTGGACGTACAGTGGGTGGCAATCGATGGAGGGAGTCCACAGATGTTCAAGCGCTCGTTGACCAGGCTCGCGATCGGGGTTGGCGGTCTGGCATTGGCGTCGACCGCCGCGGCCGGGGTCGCATCCGCTGCCCCCGATTACGGCCCCATGATCAACACGACCTGCAGCTACGACCAGGCGATGCGGGCGGTGCACGCGGAAAACCCGATGGCCGCTCAGTACCTCGACCAGTCGCCGCCGAACCAGCAGTTCTTGCAGCAGTACCTGGCGTCGACGCCGGATCAGCGCGTGAACTTGCTGCACGCCATCGAGCACAACCAGGGCGCGCAGCAGGCTTTGCCGATCTTCCAGCAGATGATGACCGACTGTAAGAACTTCTGACCCGTCCACCTGAAAGGGCTATCCGCGCTCGCGCGGATAGCCCTTTCAGTGGGTGTGCAGGTCGGGCCGGTACCGCGCCAGCAAGGACCGCACGGTGTCCATGGCGCTGACCGCGCGCTCCTTGTCGACGGCCTGGATGGCCATCACCGGGATGTATTCGTCGTCGGGTAGGTCGATGCGCGCCCAGCGATTACCCACCGGGAACGAGACGCCCGCCACGTCCGGCCATTCGATCAACTTGTCGCCCAACAGGTTGCGCACCGAAATCCCCGCCGCCCCGACCCGGAGCCGGGGCCGGGCGAACAGCAACACCACCCCGGCCAGCACCAGACCCAGCAGCGCCATCGCCACCTGGTCGCTGGTCTGGAAAACCACCCCGGTGGATCCGGTTTTGAGCAGAAAGCCGATCGCGATGTGCACCGCGATCAGGATGACCGCCGCGCCGTAAACGAATATCGGCGTGCGGTGTGGACGCAATTCGACGTCCCAGCGCTCGGGGTCGGTCACGACCGAGCGCGCAGGTCACGCAGCGTGAGGGCGGTCTGCAGGGCCGCCGCGGTCGCCTGGGCGCCCTTGTCCTCGGCCGATTCCGGAAGGCCGGCCCGATCCAGGGCCTGCTGCTCCGTGTCGGTCGTGAGCACCCCGTTGGCCACCGGCGTCGACGCGTCCAACGAAACCCGGGTCAACCCCTGCGTCACCGCGTCGCACACATAGTCGAAATGTGGTGTCTGACCGCGGATCACCACGCCCAGGGCGACCACGGCGTCGTGGTTGCGGGCCAATTCCTGTGACACCACCGGGATTTCGATCGCGCCGATCACCCGGACCACCGTCGGGTCGTCGATGCCCGATTCGGAGGCCACCTTGCGCGCGCCGGCCAGCAGCGCATCGCAGATCTCGGCGTGCCAGGTGCTCGCGACGATGGCCAGCCGCAGACCCGATGCGTCCAGCGGTGGAAACTCCGGCACGCCCGCCGCTGGGCTCACAAAGCACCGCCGAATTCGCCTGGCAAATGGACGGATTCGTGGAAATCGTCCAGGCCGGCCAGGTCGTGGCCCATCTTGTCGCGCTTGGTCATCAGGTAGCGAATGTTCTCCGCGTTGGCGCGCACCGGCAGCGGCACCCGCTCGATGATGTGCAGCCCGTAACCGTCCAGCCCGACGCGCTTGGCCGGGTTGTTGGTCAGCAGCCGCATCGAGCGGACCCCGAGGTCGACCAGGATCTGCGCCCCGATTCCGTAATCCCTTGCGTCGGCGGGCAACCCGAGTTTGAGGTTGGCGTCGACGGTGTCCTCGCCGGCGTCCTGCAGCTGGTAGGCCTGCAGCTTGTGCATCAGGCCGATGCCGCGGCCCTCGTGGCCGCGCATGTAGAGCACGACGCCGCGCCCTTCCCGCGCGACCATCGCCATCGCCGCGTCCAGTTGGGGCCCGCAATCGCAGCGGCGGGAACCGAACACGTCACCGGTCAGGCACTCCGAGTGCACCCGGACCAGCACGTCGTCGCCGTCGGCGTTCGGCCCGGCGATCTCGCCGCGCACCAGCGCGACGTGTTCGACGTCCTCGTAGATGCTCGCGTAGCCGATCGCGCGAAACTCGCCGTGCCGGGTCGGAATCCGGGCCTCAGCGATGCGCTCGATGTGCTTCTCGTGCTTGCGCCGCCACTCGATCAGGTCGGCGATGGTGATCAGCGCGAGGTCGTGCTCGTCGGCGAAGACCCGCAGCTCGTCGGTCTGCGCCATCGAGCCCTCGTCCTTCTGGCTGACGATTTCGCAGATCGCGCCCGCCGGTTGCAGGCCCGCCATCCGGGCCAGGTCGACGGCGGCCTCGGTGTGGCCGGGGCGGCGCAGCACGCCGCCGTCCTTGGCGCGCAACGGAACCACGTGACCCGGACGGGTGAAATCGTTGGCGACGCTGGCGGGATCGGCCAGCAGGCGCATCGTCGTCGCCCGGTCCGAGGCCGAGATCCCGGTGCCCACGCCGTTTCTCGCGTCCACGGTGACGGTGTAGGCGGTCCCGTGCTTGTCCTGGTTCACCGCGTACATCGGCAGCAGCCCCAGCCGGTCGCAGATCGCGCCGTCCAACGGCACGCACAGGTACCCCGAGGTGTAGCGCACCATGAACGCCACCAACTCCGGCGTCGCCTTTTCCGCGGCGAAGATGAGGTCGCCCTCGTTCTCGCGGTCCTCGTCGTCGATGACGACCACGGCCTTGCCCGCCGCAATGTCGGCAACCGCCCTCTCGACGGAGTCCAACCTCGTCATCGTCGTTACCTTGCTGTCTCAGGGGTTCCGGGAGCCCAAGTGTTGCATTCAGTATGAACCACCGCGGGGGGCCGGTTATTGCGATGCTGTTCACAGGGACCGCGGGCGCAGCCCAGCAACAGGCCGACTGCAACGAAACGACTCCCTGATCGCGGCCAGCAATCTACGCTGACCGGCATGAGCATCGCAGTGAGACTGGCGGTACCGGTCGTGACCTCGATATTCGCGGCCGGACTTGGAGCGGGTATCGCCTGCCCGCAACGCGCGACGGCCGACGCGTGCGCCGACGTCGGCGGTCGGCATGTGAGCGTCGGCGGCTGCACCGACCCGGGGCGCTGGGGTAACTGGGTCCTTCCGGCCGGTGCGACGACGGTCCCGCCGCCCGACGCGCCACCGCCGTGCTACACCCCGTCCGGGGAGCCGTACTGGACGCCCCCGGGCGAGCCCTGCTGACGAGTCGGCCGGCCTAGCGCTCCATCAATCGCTCGACGTATTTGGCGATGACGTCGACCTCGAGGTTGACCTGCGTGCCGACCGGAGCGCGACCCAGGGTGGTCAGCTCGCGGGTGGTGGGGATCAGCGAAACCTCGAACCAGTCGGCGCCGAGCCCCGAGACCGTCAGTGAGATGCCGTCGACGGTGATCGACCCCTTCTCGACGACGTAGCGGGCCACCGCCGCGGGGATCTGGATCCGCACCACTTCCCAGTGCTCGGACGGCGTCCGGGCGACGACCTGGCCGGTCCCGTCGACGTGCCCCTGCACGATGTGCCCGCCTAGCCGGCTGTTGACCGCCGCGGCGCGCTCCAGGTTCACCGGGCTGCCCACCTGCAAGGCGCCCAGGTTGGACCGGTTGAGGCTCTCGGCCATCACGTCGGCGGTGAACTGCCCGTCGGGCAGCAGCTCCGCGACGGTCAGGCAGACGCCGTTGACGGCGATCGAATCGCCGTGCCCGGCGTCGGAAGTGACGACCGGCCCGCGGATGGTCAGCCGCGCGGCGTCGGCCAGCACCTCGCGGCCCGTCACCTCTCCGAGTTCCTCGACAATTCCGGTGAACATGCCAATCAGGTTAATCGGACGCCCGAACGCGGCGGCGGCGCTGGTGAGCAGGCGAAAGCGCCATCGCCGGGCGGCCATTGCGCCCCCGCGTCTCGAAAGCCGGTCGCGGGCACCCTCTACGATGCAAGGTATGCAGACCCGCCGCCGTATATCGGCCGTCATCGCATCCCTGACCCTCGCCACCGCCTTGATCGCCGGCTGCTCGTCGGGCTCAAAGCAGAGCGGCGCCCCGCTTCCCGACGCCACGACCCTGGTCAAGCAGTCGGCCGACGCCACCAAGAATGTGAAGAGCGTGCACCTGGTGCTGAGCATTCAGGGCAAGATCCAGGGGCTGCCCATCAAGACGCTCACCGGTGACCTCACCACGGCGCCGGCCACCGCCGCGTCGGGCAACGCCACCATCACCCTGGGCGGCTCCGACATCGACGCCAACTTCGTGGTGGTCGACGGCACCCTGTACGCCACCCTGACACCGAACAAGTGGAGCGACTTCGGCAAGGCCTCCGACATCTACGACGTGTCGGTGTTGCTGAACCCGGACACCGGGCTGGCCAACGCGCTGGCGAACTTCAGCAACGCCAAGGCCGAGGGCCGCGAGACCATCAACGGCCAGAACACCATTCGCGTCAGCGGGAACGTGTCGGCGGACGCGGTGAACAAGATCATGCCGCAGTTCAACGCGACTCAGCCGGTGCCGAGCACGGTCTGGATTCAGGAGACCGGTGACCACCAGCTGGTGCAGGCCAACATGCAGAAGAGCTCCGGCAACTCCATCCAGGTGACGCTGTCCAACTGGGGCGAGCAGGTCCAGGTCACCAAGCCGCCGGTGAGTTCATGAGTTCGCAGACCGGACGCCGCGTCGCGATCAGCGCCGGCAGTCTGGCGGTCCTGCTCGGTGCGCTGGACGCCTATGTCGTCGTGACGATCATGCGCGACATCATGAGCGACGTTCACATCCCGATCAACCAGCTGCAGCGCATCACCTGGATCATCACGATGTACCTGCTCGGGTACATCGCCGCCATGCCGCTGCTGGGCCGCGCGTCCGACCGGTTCGGCCGCAAGCTGGTGTTGCAGGTCAGCCTCGCGCTGTTCATGGTGGGGTCGGTGGTGACCGCGCTGGCCGGGCACTGGGGCGATTTCCACCTGCTGATCGCCGGCCGCACCATCCAGGGTGTGGCCAGCGGCGCGCTGCTGCCGGTCACCCTCGCGCTGGGCGCCGACCTGTGGGCGCAGCGCAACCGCGCTGGCGTGCTGGGCGGCATCGGCGCCGCGCAGGAACTCGGCAGCGTGCTGGGCCCGCTGTACGGGATCTTCATCGTGTACTTGTTTCACGACTGGCGTTACGTGTTCTGGATCAACGTCCCGCTGACCCTGATCGCGATGGCGATGATCCAGTTCAGCCTCCCGTCGCACGAAAAGGTCGAGAACCCCGAGCGGGTCGACCTGGTCGGCGGCGTCCTGCTCGCGGTTGCCCTGGGCCTGGCCGTTATCGGCCTGTACAACCCGCAGCCCGACGGCAAACAGATTTTGCCGAGCTACGGCCTGCCGCTGGTCATCGGGGCGGTCGTGGTCGCGGTGCTGTTTTTGCTGTGGGAACGGTTCTCCCGCACCCGGCTGATCGAGCCGGCCGGGGTGCACTTCCGCCCGTTCCTGGCCGCCCTGGGCGCCTCGCTGGCCGCGGGCGCGGCGCTGATGGTGACGCTGGTCGACGTGGAGCTGTTCGGCCAGGGCGTGCTGCAGATGGACCAGACGCAGGCCGCCGGGCTGCTGTTGTGGTTCCTGATCGCGCTGCCGATCGGGGCGGTGCTGGGCGGCTGGATCGCCACCCGGGTCGGTGACCGCGCCATGACCTTCGTGGGCCTGCTGATCGCGGCCTACGGGTACTGGCTGATTCACTACTGGCGCCAGGACGTGCTTAGCCAGAAGCACGACATCTTCGGGATCGTCCAACTGCCCGTTTTGCACGCCGACCTGTTGGTCGCCGGTGTGGGCCTCGGCCTGGTGATCGGGCCGCTGACCTCCGCGGCGCTGCGCGTGGTTCCCTCGGCCCAGCACGGCATCGCGTCGGCCGCGGTGGTGGTGGCCCGGATGACGGGCATGCTGATCGGTGTCGCCGCGCTGAGCGCGTGGGGCCTGTACCGGTTCAACCAGATCGTGGCGGGGTTGACGGCGGCGATACCGCCCAACGCCTCCCTGCTGGAGCGCATCGCCGCTCAGGGGACGATGTACCTCAAGGCGTTCGCCATGATGTACGGCGACATCTTCAGCGCCACCGTCGTCATCTGCATCGTGGGAGCGCTGCTCGGCCTGCTGATCGGTGGCCGCAAGGAACACGCCGAGGAGCCCGAAGTGGCTGAGCCGCAAGCGGTTTCGTTGGGCGAGCGTTAGCCGTTAGTCCCCCCACGGCACCAGGCTGAGCACGAGATCCGGCCCGAGCCGGTCCACTCCGTCGAAATGCCAGCGCAACGCCCGCGCGATGGTGGGCACCCCGACGTCGTCGACGACGGAGATCGGGCCGCCCAGCAGCGTCGGCGCGACGTACGCCAGGATGCGGTTGACCGCGCCCGCCCGCAGGAACGCGCCGGCGAGGGTGGGACCGCCCTCGAGCATGACGTCGGTGCGATCCGAGAGCGCCTTGATCACCTCCGTGGGGTCGTGCGTGCGAATCACCATGGTCCGCGAGTCGTCGTTGAGAACCTTTGCCTCCGAGGGTATTTCGCGCATGCCCACCACCACGCGCAGCGGTTGCCGGTCGGCCAGCGAGCCGTCGGGCAACCGGGCGGTCAGCGCGGGATCGTCGGCCAGCACGGTGCCGGTGCCGACCACGATCGCGTCGGCAATGGCGCGGCGGCGATGCAGGTCCAGGCGCGAGGCCTCGCTGGAGATCCATTGGCTGGTGCCGTCGGCCGCGGCGCTGCGGCCGTCGACGCTGCCGGCGTATTTCCAGGTCACGTGCGGCAAGCCGGTCCGCTGCTTGTGCAGCCACTCCCGCAGCGGCCCGCCGGCCACTTCGTCGGCGAGGACGCCGGGCGTCACCCGCACGCCCGCCTCCGTCAGCCGGGCCGCGCCGCCGGCGGCGGTCGGGTTCGGGTCGGCGACGCCGTACACCACCGCACCGACTCTCGCGTCCAACAGGGCGTCCACGCAGGGCGGGGTCCTGCCGTAGTGGTTGCAGGGCTCGAGGGTGACCACCGCCGTCCCGCCGGTCGCGAGGTCGCCGGCCCGCCGCAACGCCAGCACCTCGGCGTGGTCACCGCCCGCGGGCTCGGTGCCGCCGACGCCGACCACCACGCCGTCGGCGTCCAGGATCACCGCGCCCACCGGCGGGTTCGGGTAGGTGGTGCCCTTGACCTGATTGGACTGCCCGATCGCCAGGCGCATGGCCGCGTCGAGGCTGTCCACGGGCTGATTCATCGGCGCAGGTGCGGTGACGCGGCGGCGGCCTGCCGCCGCAGCGCCTCGACGGCGGCCTTCGGGTCCTCCGCGCCGTAGACGGCCGACCCGGCGACGAAGCAGTCGACGCCGGCCTCGGCGGCCTGCTCGATGGTCTCGTCGTTGATGCCGCCGTCGATCTCCACCAGGATCGTCAGCTCCCCCGCGTCGATCAGCTTGCGCGCGGTGCGGACCTTGCTCAGCACCTCGGGGATGAAGCTCTGCCCGCCGAAGCCGGGTTCGACCGACATGATCAGCAGGGTGTCGAACTGGGGCAGGATCTCCAGGTACGGCTCGAGCGGGGTGCCCGGCTTGACGCTGATGCCGGCCTTGGCGCCCGCGGCGCGGATGTCGCGCGCCACCCCGACCGGGTTGTCGGTGGCCTCGGCGTGGAAGGTGACGTTGTAGGCGCCGGCCTCGGCGTAGCCGCGCGCCCAACGGTCGGGGTCTTCGATCATCAGATGGCAGTCCATCGGGATGCTCGTGGTGGCCAGCAGGCTCTCGACCACCGGCAGGCCGATGGTCAGGTTCGGCACGAAGTGGTTGTCCATCACGTCGACGTGCAGCCAGTCCGCGCCCACCACCGCGGCCGCCTCGTCGGCGAGCCGCGCGAAATCGGCGGACAGGATGGACGGCGCGATCAGGGGCCTACCGGTGTTGTCAGGCATGTGCGCCACACTACTGAGCCTTGGCGGCGGCTTCACGCGGGCAAGCGGCGCGTCGCCGTGCGGCCCCTACCCCGCTTCGCGGCGCAGCGCCGCGGCGAACATCGCGTCGGTGCCATGCCGGTGCGGCCACAGCTGCACGTGCGGCCCATCCCCCAGCCCGGTGACCGGATCGAACAGCGGCCGCGTGTCCAGCGCGCTCACCGGGTGCCGGCGCAGCGCATCGGCGACCACCCCGACGGTTTCGGCCAGGTGGGGCGAGCAGGTCGCGTAGAGCACCACCCCGCCCGGCCGGGTCAGCGCGATCGCGGCGCCCAGCAGCTCGCGCTGCAGCTTGGTGAGCGCCGGCACGTCCGCCGGCTGGCGCCGCCAGCGCGCCTCGGGCCGGCGCCGCAGCGCGCCCAGCCCGGTGCAGGGCGCGTCGACGAGCACCCGGTCGAAGGCCGGCTCGAGCCCGCTCTGCCGCCCGTCGACCCGCAGCACGTCGACCGGCAGCCCCCGGGTGTTCTCGGCCACCAGATCGGCGCGGCGCGGGGCCGGTTCCACCGCCGTGACGCGCGCACCCGATGCGGCCCCGAGCGCGGCCAGCAGCGCCGTCTTGCCGCCCGGTCCGGCGCACAGGTCCAGCCACCGGCCGGCGTCGCCTTCGACGCTCGCCAGGGTCAGCACCCGCGCCACCAACTGGCTGCCCTCGTCCTGGACCAGGGCGGCGCCGTCGCGCACCGGCGCCAGCCGGCCGGGGTCACCGCCCGGCAGGTACACCGCATACGGCGAAAACCGGCCAACCGTGCCCGAGACCGCATCGGCCAGTTCCTTCGCGGTGAGCACCCCGGGCCGGGCGGCCAGGTGCACGACGGGCCGTTCGTCGTCGCTGGCCAGCACCGCGCGGAGCTCGGCCGCGTCCGCCCCCAGCGCGTCGGCGAAGGCCTGGGCGATCCAGCGCGGGTGCGCGTGCACGAAGGCGGCGTGCCCGACCGGATCCCGCGACGGGTCCGGCGCCAGCTCCGCGACCCAGGACTTCTCGTCCCGGGCGGCGATGGCCCGCAGCACCCCGTTGACGAAACCCGCTCGCGCCGAATCGAATTCGATCCCGGCCTGTTCCACAGTCGTGGACACCGCCGCGTAAGTGTCGACGCGGGTGCGCAGCAGCTGGTAGGCGCCGAGCCGCAACAGGTCGAGCAGCACCGGGTCGATGGTGTCCGGGGAGCGGCCCGCGGCGGCGCCGATGACCGCGTCGAGCAGGCCGCGGGTGCGGCAGGTGCCGTAGGTCAGCTCGGTGGCGAACGCGGCGTCCCGGCCGCTGATCCCCCGGTCGCGCCGCCGCGTTCGGCGTGCTGCGGGCGGTCAGCGAGCGGGACGCCTACGCGAACCTGGCGCTGCCCGCGCTGCTGCGCGACCGGGGGATCAGCGGCCGGGACGCCGCGTTCGCCACCGAGCTGACCTACGGCACCTGCCGCGCTCGGGGCC